>VYDA01000019.1 GCA_009843665.1 Caldilineaceae bacterium SB0675_bin_29
TGAGAGACTACGAGAATATCGGTAAAATAGTGCTCAAGGTGCGCTGAGTTCGTCCAATAGCGCCAGTACCGCATTCTCAATCGCGGCCAGCCCGGAATCAGCGTCCGCCACATCGAGGTCGTAAATCCTCCAGTAGCGGACCCGTTCCGTCCATTCGGGAAAACGTGCCGCCATGAGGGGCCGGTGCTCCACCTCATTCATTGCAATGGTCAACTCAGCTGTCATCAGGTCTGACGACTGCAGGCCCATCGGCAGTCGAAGTGGTTCGCGCGGCGCCATCCCAAGACTGTTCAGCCGGTCCAGAGCGTGCCTCGACATGAAGCCCAGATTCTCAAGGCTTGGCTGCAGCCCGCGACTGGTCGCCTGCCACGCCAGTTGCCTTTTCCGGGCCTGTTCGTTGAAAAAATGCTCGGCAAAACGGCTGCGGTAATAGTTTCCCGTGCACAGGAACAATACAGTGGCGGCCATCGTTCCCGACCCCCGTTCCCTAACGATGATTCCGAAGCGATATCGCCTGAAAACTGTCGGAGCTTGACTCTTCTCTCCCAATCACCTCAAAGGAAAGTACCCGGAAGAAGCGTTCCAGGATTAGTTGCAGCTCGTCATCAGTGTAAAGTGCATAGAAGCGTTTGGGCTCATAAAAGTCCGCTTCCCGTACACCTTCAAAGCTTCGACCTCCGTGCATGACGATGTAAATCAGCCCCCCAGGCTTCACGACCCGCCTGATCTCTCGCAGCACGGCCGCGAAGTCAGCCTTCGGCACGTGCAGGAGACAGTTCTGGGCGAACAGGCCGTCAAAATGGCCGTCCGGAAACGCCAGTCGCAGGAAATCCATCTCGTACGCTTCCAGCCCCTTCTCCCGGCACAGTCGCACCATCTCCGGAGAAAGATCTGTGCACACCACCTTCATTCCCCCATCCTTGAAGAAGCGCCCTGCCTGCCCCGGACCGGCCCCGATCTCCAAAAGTGACGTCATACCTTCGGCCTGCAAACCGCGCAAAAACTGGGTCCAGAGCGCAACCTTCCATTCCTGGACAGGGTTCGCATCCCGCTGTTCGGCTTTCGCATCGTAAGCGCGCCTGAGTTCGGCAGAGACACTGCGATAATCTGTCACCGAGCTCCGCTCCACTTCTCTCCCTCAGGTCGGTTCGGCCTGGCCTAGAGCCGACTGTTCGAAAAACCCCGGCCCGGGCTGGGCCAGCATGCGCGCCAGAGGACGCAGCTCCATCCACCACTGCTCAAGCGGCCTCTGATGAACCTCGTCCATCAGCCTGGGAATCCGGTAAAGCGGGGTGGAGGTTACGTCGCCCTCCTCAATCCCTAAACAGACAGCACCTACATCCGCAAAACGGCGTGCTCCCGGGCGGCTCGCCACTTCTTCAATGATTCGAACAGCCTCCCAGGCAAGACGCGCGGCCAGGATGCGGTCGAACGGGGACGGGTTGCCGCCTTGCTGCAGGTGCCCCAGAATGGACTGGCGCACCTCGAAAAGGTCGCCCCCCTCTTCTTCAAACAGAGCGGAAATGAAGGAAGTTGTATAGAAGGAGTTGGCAGCTTCGTTCCGTATCATAAGCCCCAAACGCTTGCCCTGCTGAAATCCCTGCTTTAGGAGCTCGATGTCTCGCTCGAGATCCTTGAGCGTTATTCCCTCCTCGTGCAGATAAACGCGTTCGGCGCCCGTGGCGATCGCACTCATCAGGGCCAGATACCCGCAGAATCGCCCCATCACTTCGACGATGAAACACCGGTTCAGGGCCACAGCGGACTGCTTTATCTTGTCTACCACTTCCACAATGCTGTTAAGGGCTGTGTCCGCGCCGATACTCAGCTCCGAGCCGGGCAGGTTATTGTTGATGCTGGCAGGAATGCAGATTATGGGGATGTCAAACGCCGGGAAATTATGCCGCTCTTCGTACAATTTGTGTGCAGCATGATACCCGGCCCACCCCCCAATCATCACGATCGCATCCACCTGACGTTTCTCGAGCACCTGTGCTGCCGCATACAACTCCGCACCCTCCGGCGTTTTGCGGCTGCTCCCCAGTTCCGACCCGCCGGTTGGCGCCCAACCGTTAACGGTCATCCAGTTCATCTCTTGGATGTCGTCGTCTATCAAGCCCCGGAATCCCCACTTGACACCCAGCGGAATATGGCCTTTGTCCTCCAGCATGCGTACGACCGCACGCGTCGCAGCGTTCATTCCCGGCGCCGGCGCCCCGCCCGTCATGACCGCAACCCGCAGTCGTCGCTTATTCGGTTGCGGCGGTCGCGGGTTGGCGCGAATCAGCGTTCGCAGAATGCGGAAGGAGTCCTTGTAGGCCTTGCCCCGGTACTCCATCGCCTCATCAAACATGCATTCGTGGATACATCTGCCAACTTTCAGCGTCTGGTCCACGCACTCCGCCAGCGAACTGTGAACAATTTTGTTGTTCTCTATTCCAATCAGTACTGCTTCATCGCTTGGTCCGGCCTTCAGGACCGTTTCCGCTGCCGCCGCCCCCAGCAACGTCGCCATGACCCGGTCGGAGGCGCTGGGAGATCCGCCGCGTTGCACATGACCGAGAACCGTTACCCGTGCCTCCTCGCCCAGATACTTGGTCAGCACCTCTTCTACATAACCGCTGGAGATCGGGTTGCCGTGACGGTCCTGTGCCCCCTCTGCAACCACCACGATACTGTCCCTTCGGCCCATCTCTCGGCCCTGGCGTAGTATCGAGCACATCCTCTCTTCCCACGCATCCAGGTTCGGCGGGCTCTCCGGAATCAGCGCGAAATCCGCCCCCGAAGCCAGCGCGCCCATCAGCGCCAGATGGCCGCAATGATGACCCATCACCTCCACCACAAAAGTGCGTTGGTGACTGGCAGCCGTGCTCGTGATCGCGTCAAGCGCTTCGGTGATGCGGTGCAACGCGGAGTCCGTTCCGATCGAATGGTCCGTTCCGAACATGTCATTGTCGATCGAACCGACCAGACCCGCGACTGCAAGAAATCCGTTTTCTTCCTTGACCGAAGGCTCCAGGCGCCCCTCGTCGGCCAGCTCCTCCACCAGCGAGCTCCACTCCTCCCTCAGGACCTGCGCGCCGGTCAAGCTGCCGTCGCCGCCGATCACGATCAATCGATTGATGCCTTGCAGAAGCAGATTGTAGACCGCCTCTTTTCGCCCTTCCCTTTCGAGAAAACCCGGGCTTCTGGCCGTCCCCAATAGGGTTCCACCCTGCTGCAGCACGCCTCCCACCGAGTCCCAGTTGAAGGGCCGTATCAGGCTTCCGCCCTCAATCATCCCCTGAAACCCTTCGAAAATCCCGTATACTTCCGCCCTCCTCTCCAACGCCGCGCGCACCGCCGAACGTACAGCCGCATTCATGCCCTGCGCGTCGCCTCCGCTGGTGAGGACCCCAAGACGAACTGTCTTTGCCATGTGCCGCCCTCCTCTTGCGGCAAAACTGCCGCCCTGCGCTCTTCCGCAGTGGCGCCATCAATTTCACCAAGATTATAGCATGTAGCAAGCTATTTTCGTACCTCGTCTTTCAGCATGGGTGCATCCCCAATCTGGGGGCGGTTATCCCTTACCTCTGGCAGCAGCGGAGCCGCAGTCACTCCGAGTTCAAATCTGAGGCAGGGATTGCATAGTCTCTGACCACTGACAACTGACCACTGACAACTGCAGTTCTGGGCGGTCGGGCCTATTCGGCCCTCCCTTGTGCGGGGGCTCCGCCCCCGCAACGCCCCCGGCCCTTCTCGCGCCGCAGTGAGAATGAGGGCAATGTGACGGTGTCCGCCCGCGGCGGCCGTGCTTCACCCCGTCCCCCTCCCGTAGGTCAGGCCCTGTACCTGCCCATCTGCCACCTGGTCGATGGACGGCAAGCAATTTCAGCCACCACTGGCACGATTCCCTCACCTGACCTTTCTCGCCCCAATATTGAACTGCACGCCAATATCCCGCGCGCTTTGACAGATCAAGCCCTGAAAATGTAGACTATCAGACTACAATCAGGTCCGTGATTGGCTCAACGACTTCGATGCTGAATGTCGTCGCAATAAATTCACCGGCGCAATAGTTCACTTGGACGAGAGGTTTCAATCATGGCAGCCAGACGAAGAACTTCATACAGAATTGGGGTGACGGGACTGGGGGAGAGACAGGAGATCGCGCCGGGTCTCTTCATTAACACAGTCTATAGAGGCTGTACTCCCGGATTCGTCGTCACCGACGAGGGCCTGATCCTCATCGATACACCCTTGATCCCCAAACAGGCCAAAGACTGGCGCGAACAGATAGAAGCTGAGGCCCCTGACCTGCCTATACTCTACGTGTTCAACACCGATCACCATCGCGGCCATGCCTTGGGCAACCAGTACTTCCTGCCTACAACAGTCATCGCCCACGAGCGCGCATATAAGGAGATGTCCGGTTACACCGAAAACTTTAAGGAGCGTGTCTACAACAGCTTCAAACGAGAACCGGAAATCCAGGCACAGCTGACCAACATTGAAATCATCCTCCCCGACGTTACCTTCACCGACAGCGCTTGCCTTAAATACGGAGGACGTGAAATCCATCTGATCTATGCCGGTGGCCATACGCCCGCCACCAGCTTTGCCTGGCTGCCGGAAGAAAAGATCGCCTTCGTCGGCGACATCCTTTGGGTGGACCAGCACCCCTACATGGCTCAGGCCGACTCTCTCGAGTGGATCGAAGCACTGCGTACCATTCGTACCTTGGGTGCCGAGAGGTTGGTCCCGGGTCACGGCCCCGTATGTCAGCCCGACGACACATACAGAGTTGAAGAGTACATCCTTTTCAAACGCGAGCGGGTCCGCGACTACTACCGGGCAGGAAAGACCAAGAATGAAGCGAAAAGCGGATTGGTCGGCGAAATGTTGGAGCTTTTCCCTGTCCCCCTCGAACGTAAAGCCAAAATCGAGAGCCAGATAAAGTCAGGCATCAATCGCGTATACCGCGAAATACAGCGGGAAGAAGAGTTGGCCGGAGTGGAGTCAGGTAACGGCACGCCGCCGCCTGCCGCAGAACATGCAATTCACGAGCCCCAGGCCGAAGCCAACCTGATTCCAACACCTGTTGCTGTGGGAGCCAGTCAGTAGTGGCTTATTCCGTTCGCGAAGAACGCCAGAGCCTTGCCGTCAGTCTGCGTGAAGACCTGGGCGAAGCTGAAAAGATGATCGTTCAGCTTCGCCGCGACAACGTTGAACAGTTCCTCCAGCTGTTGGATCGCATCGAAGAGCGGTTCCTTGAGTTGGAGTCCTACGGTCTTGACCTGCGCCCCGAGTATACGCGTTGGGCCAGCCTGCATAGCAAGTTGCGCCGCGAAGCAGGCCGCATCGTACGCGTTATCGACGTAGCCGGCGGACTGGATAACCTGCGCCAGGCCAATCCGCCGGCCGAAGGTTTCTGGTGGCACCTCGACGCCGTAGTAGCCGAGTCCCGCCGCCGTCTGCTTCGCAGGCTGGGCATCACGCTCGGAACTGTCGTCGCATTGCTGGTGGTGGTCTGGGTGCTGCTTACTTTCGTCTTCCCTCCGGACCCCAACACCGTCGTCGCCTCGGAAGCCATCTCCACTCTACAGCAGCTCGCTTTTGAAGGTCGTTGGGAGGAGGCCTTGGTCGTGATCGAAGAGGCCATGTCTCAACTGACCAGACCTGACGCGGAACTTCTGATCTGGGAAGGTGTCATTCGTAGCAAACTGGGCCAGGATGAACGCGCCCGGGAGGCTCTCGCCGAGGCAAAATCACTGGTGCCGCCCGGAAAGCTCGTGGCCTACTGGTGGTCTCTCGGCTCAGTTCAGCTCTCGGTTGGAGATGTGGAGGATGCCCGAAACGCCGGCTTCGAAGCGATTGGGCTGGATGATGCCGATCCCCAGGGCTACTTCCTCCTCGCCAGTGTCGCCGAGGTGACAGGCAACACGGTCTGCGCCGTTGACCTCTTCGAGAAAACCTTCCAATTGGCAGCCGACGGTAACCCTCAACTGGCAGTCATAGCCCGCGTCCGCATGGGAAATCTGCTCCAACGACCCGCAAACATGCCGCTCTTGGGCAATGATGAGACAGCTGACGCCAACGAGGAGGGCGGCGGAAACGACGAGCAATCCGAAGAATCTGATAATGGCCTGCCCGAATCCTGTGCCGGGATCTAGTCCCTCAATTTCAATGTCAACCTCGCCGGCCTCCGCTCAATTTCCTGCCTGAATTTTCGTGCCGGCGCAAAATCTTGTAAAATGGTCCAGCATCGGCGAAATTCCAATCCGCCCCCTTAGCTCAGAGGATAGAGCAACGGACTTCTAATCCGTCGGTCGTAGGTTCGACTCCTACAGGGGGTGCCTCAAAAGCTAGGTGACACTTGCTCTGCGGTAGACCGCCGAAGCGTGAGTCCTATTGCATGTTACCCAGCCCCTCCTTGCGCGCCGGAACTCAACCACCTGACTCCAAAAAAGACAGCATCGCCAGTGACCTTTTGGACATGGTGGCGCTGCCCATCGCAATCGGTAGGGTGACTCATCTGTGGCAACCTGTGTCTGGCCAGTTGCGAGATCAATTTACCCACTCCTACAGACATCGCGACAGTTCAGCGTTCTTTACTGGGTCGCCAAGACTAAATCTGCCCTCTGTTTGCCTTAAACTTCAGGGACCGCTCTAGCCCCTCGGTGGCGAAGATACTCGTATTCTGTCTCCTCGAACCGTTACCACTGCTCGCGCTTCCAATGCTTGCCAATGGTGTTCGATCACTTGGCCTAGCAATTCTATGCGCTGTTCAGCCGAAACGTCTGGGAGCCGAACGAGACCCGCATGGGAAACCCTATCCAGGTATATGAGTTCGCCAAAGTCAGTGTCAATCGTAATCAGAATTCGGTTCTCCGCCTCTGCACGCACCAGCAGTGCCCGGTCTCCAGGATCTGGCCCCAGCAGTCTTGCTTCGAGGGTGTCGTGCCCCTCCTTTCTAAGCCATTCCGCCAAACGGCGACCAGCACATCGGTCGACGAGAAACCTCACAGCGATTTCACAGTCACAGCGGCCAGCGTGTCGCCGGCAATAACCGCGTGCGCGTAGGCAGTGCAGGCGCGAATGTCGTCAAATTCGAGATCTGGATAGTCATCTAGAATTGCCTCCGGAGTGATCCCTTGCGCCAAAAGGCTTAGTACGAGCTCCACCGATATTCTCATGTCTCGAACGATAGGCTTTCCCCCGAATACGTCCGGACGTGCCGTTATACGCCTTAGCAATTTTTCATCCGTCGGCATTCTGTTCCTCCATAGCCTGGCTCTTGGCTCATTCCCGGGACCGGGCGGCTCCCCCCCGGTACAAAAGCAAAACGAAATCACACCCAAATTGTTCCAAATCGCGATAGCCTTGTGCGCAAGCCCTAGCCAACCCGATCCCGCACCGAACCCTTCTCCGCGATAATCTCCAACGGATCCTTCTCGTTGATAGCAGTCAGACCTGGCTTGCCCTCCTGAAAATATGGAAACGTCGGGCCGCCAGCCGGCGCCGCCCACCGCACCCCGTTTGCAATGACCTGGCGGACAATGTCCATGTGAAATATCGGGTACGTCTCATGTCCCGGACGGAAATAGAAGATCTTCCCATTGCCCCGATGGAAGCATGCTCCGCTGCGGAATACATTGCCTCCCTCAAACCAGCTGACGAACACCAGGTCGTCCGGCGGGGGAATATCGAACAGCTCCCCGTACATCTCGCACTCTTCTATTTCAAAATAAGGCGGCAACCCCTGCGCAATCGGGTGGGACGGCTTGACCACCCAGATACGCTCCTTCTCGTCCGCCTCTCTCCAGCGTAAACTGCACGTCGTACCCATCAAGCTCCGAAATATCTTCGAGAAATGGCCCGAGTGCAGGACCACCAGCCCCATCCCCTCAAGGACCCGCCTCTTGACCCGCTCCACGATTTCATCGTCAACCAGTGCATGAGCCCTGTGACCCCACCAGGTCAATACGTCAGTCTCCGACAGGACTTCATCTGTCAGGCCGTGCTCGGGCTCATCCAGCGTAGCTGTGCCTACTGAGCTGAAGCCATGCAATCGCAGCCCTTCCGCAATCGCACCGTGGATTCCATCAGGGTAGATTCCGCCGATGAACTCGTTTATCTTCTCGTGCTGATACTCGTTCCAGACCGTTACGCGAATGTCTCCCATCCTGTCTCCTCCATATTCTGGGTACTTTCTATCGGCGTCGGATCACACGCACCAATGGTACGGTCCCTTTGCCCATCTGCTACGACTCTCCACCCTTCACGACCCTCTAACTGCCGACCGTCACCGGCCTTCCACCCTGACCCGCCGATTCCTTAATCGCATCCCACAAGCGCGCCATGCGCAGACCGATCTCCGGCGGGCAGGGGTTCTCAATCTCGCCGGCCCGCACTCGCAGAAACTGCTGCCACGTACCCAACGATTCGGGCAGCTCAACCGGCGTCAACGCCTCGTCCTCCATCTCCTGGACCAGAAGTCGCTCCCCCCAGATCCCTGTCTGCAGCATCCCTTTCTCACACATCACTCGTACGTCCGAGCCGATCCCGGAATTCGTGTTTCCTGCTGCGTTCATTGACACCAGTGCACCCGACTTCAACCGCGCAATGACCACCGAAAGAATGTCCACTGGCGCCCCTTCGTTTTCCATCCACGCCGCAACCTCGACAAAATCCTCCCCCGCCAAATCCGAAATAGTATTCAGCATATGCGCACCGGTGTCAAACAAGAAGCCACCTCCGGCAACCTCGGGATCCTGGCGCCACAGGCCCGTCGTGAAGGACATCCAATTCTGCCACGCTACGCCGCTGATGGTCAGTATCCTTCCCAACTTTCCGGACCGCAAAATCTTCGTTCCCGTACGCACCTGCGGCGACATGCTGCCGTTAAAAGCTACGGATAGCAGGCGCTTGCTTCGATCCCGCACCTCAATCAGATCCACTGCCTCCTGCGCGTTCATCACCATCGGCTTCTCCAACAATACGTCCAGACCAGCCTCCAGACACACCTTCGCCTGCGAAAAGTGTAGTACGTGCGGCGTGATGATGAAAACAGCGTCCAGTTCGTCGCACGCCAGCATCTTTTCCAGGTCCGGCTCATTCGGGGGCGGCGCCTTACCCGCCTCGTCAAAGAGCGCACAAAACGCCTCATACGACTGGCCCGAAGGCTCACATACGATCTTTACCTCGGTCGTATCCTGCTGCATCAGAATCCGTCGCGTATGGTGCCGCGCCATCCCGCCGCACCCGACAAACGCCATTCGAACGCGGGGCGTCCCCCCGCCGGAGCGAATTTCCGTCATCCTCTGACTCCTGACATTCTTAAATGTGGAAGATTACTACGTCCCAATTCGGGCCGGACCAAAGGCGCGTCCGCCATTGAGGATAGCGGTCCTGCGCCCAATGATGGGCCCACTGTGCCGGCACACCTGGGGGACAATGACGGTTTCTGACCGACCACACCATCATACCCTGCTGCACGACCACCGGCAAGATTTCAACCCCAATAGGGTGCATCCCAAAATGGGGGTGAGCTATACTGAGAGGGAGGTGGTGAACTAGA
>VYDA01000668.1 GCA_009843665.1 Caldilineaceae bacterium SB0675_bin_29
GGCCCGCGCCGGCGCGCCCACGCATGAGATAATGGCGCCGGGACGCTGGAAAAGCGCCGGCATGGTCGCTGACTACACCCGCGCCGAAAACGCCGAGCGAGCCGCGAAGTGGTTAGGGTAGGCCGGCGCGGTTTCCTGCCTACAATTCTGGACCTCCACGTGCACGGTGATCTGCTCCATCATATACCTTGACTCGTGATCCAGTTTTTGGGGGCTCACTTCAAGGGTCCTAAAGGCTTTGCAATCCGTAGCGCGCGTCCAGTGTCTCTGACGGCACCCCGACGGCGGGAAGATGGTCGGGTTTACAGATAGCAGAAACTCTGGAAATGGAGAAGGCGTTCAGATGACCGTTGCGATACTCTCTCTGGCAGTCGTCATCCCAGTTGCTGCGGCTATCATCTGGCAAAGAGTTAGCCGTGCGCTTTGGAGTAGTCTGTTCTTTGGCTTCGGTGCGTATGCTGTCATCGGCCTGCTGCGGATACCTCTGGACCAGGTGCTCGCGATCCCGTCAATCATGGAGCTTATTAGTTTCCCTCTTGGATTCCTTGTGATGAAGTATCCTCCTGGCTTCATTCTGTACGCGCTCATATATGCGTTGTTTCGCGAAGGAATCCGCTGGCTGATTCTCTTCTTCCCCGCAACGAGTGTGCGCACGTGGAAGGAAGGGGTGATGTTCGGACTCGGCTACAGCTGGCTGGCAGTCCTGCAAAATCTCGGCAAGTATGTTTCCGGATTCTCCGAAGAAATAGAACTGAATCTGTATTCATTTGTCGAAGCAGTAGAGATCGTGAGTGGGCTTGGGCCGGAGTTGACGCTGCTAATCGCATTAGACCGGGGTTTAGCCGAGACGGTTTTCAATGTGGGTACGTGTCTTGTCGTTATGTTCAGCGTTCGCCGGCGGAATGTGTGGCTCCTTCTGGCTGCGGTTCTGTGGAATGTCTCATACTCTGAGTTGTCAAGAATAGTGGCCTTTAGCATCCCTGGTCTAGAGCGCGGGCATTCTTACTTTGAATCGCTTCTGATCATTTTCGGTCCCTCGCTGACGAAATTCCTTGTCGCGCTACTGCCGTTCTTGCTGTTCTTCGGCCTGCGTAGGATAAAGGGTGTTCGTTACGGGGATAAAGGGGACGATGAACTGGAGGAAAAAGGTGCCTGAAGTTGCCCAAGAGATGATGGATTGACGATGTTCCACGTCGTTCCATTTCGATTTATCAGAGACCAGGAGAGGCAACATGCTCAGATTGGCGCTCATCCTCCCGTTCCTCGCGCTCGCTCTGCCGGCCGCCGTCTCTGCCCATCCGCATCCGCCGCGGACCTACGACTGTGAAACCGGCACGTATGATCCTCCCTATCTACGACCTCACCGCCGGCAGTACCCGGAGGAGGGGCGCGTTACCCACCGCCGTCAGAAGACTACTGCGATTGGAAGCCTGGAAAAAAGGGCGCACAGTGCCATGTCAGGCACGGGGCAACGCCTGCTCAAATCTATTCAACCGAGGGCGGGATGCAGTACTGGTTCATCGGGGCCGACGGCAGCGCACAGCCTGGCCCGTTTCTGCCCGATGCGCCGAATCAGATCGAACGCTACGAAGGTGTCAATTCCCTGACCGGCAAACCGGTAGTGATCGACTATGTCGTCGAAGGGGAGAAAAAGCTGCTGCGGGTGAGCACGTACTACCCCGATAACAAGCCGTGCATCTTCACTCTCGACCCAGGCCACGCGGTCAACTTCATCAGCTGGTAACCGAATATGACTGGTCCAGGTAATATGTTCGTATAGAGCCGTAGAAAGGGGGAAAGATGGCTAAGAGTCGACATACGCCGGAGCAGGTAATCGACAAACTCAGAGAGGCTGTGGTGGCGATAGCCAAGGGCAGCACAGTCGCTGAGGCTGCCCGTCGGATAGGCCTGACCGAGCAGGCCTTCTACCGCCGGCGCCTGAGGCCCTCTTGCTTGCCGACCCTGTCCCCGTGCTTGTCGGATTAACATGACAAGTGGTACAAACATCGGGGGCAGGCCACCCTGGAACTGGCGAAGGAGACGAAGGACAGTGACCTCACAGCCAGCAATGAACAGAGGATTCAGGAATTCGATCAGGATTAAGAGTGGTCGGAAATCTGCGGCCTCAAACCGAAGGCATTATTGGCTAGATCGTATAACGTAGGCCATTGTCTCTATCGAAAGGGAATGAACGGCAGTGATTCGTGGTCAGCGAAGGTGTGTCCACGAATCGGAGTAGCCTGTGTCCCAAATAGGCGCAAAAAGACGTGCAGCTACGGGTGCCGGCAGACCGCCCGTTGCCGATCAGCGCCGGCCGCATCCGTCTGGATGCGCCTTATTTTTCCTATTTCGCGGTCTAACGATTGGGGCCAACCATAACGGTCCACTATGCTCACTTCGCCCCCCGCTTGAGATACCTTGCAATGCATAGCGATCGCTCTGCGCTGCTTACGGCGTACAGGCCAAAGGTCTGTCACGCCTGCAGCCTCGGAAAATCAGCAAAACACCTTTGCATGACTCTCGGCCTGCATAGGGCACAATCCCCATAATAGGGAATCCCCCTCGTTACGTGCGCCTCCTCCGCAAAACCAGAGAGGTGTGAAGGGGGTGATCGACGACAGCCCGAATTCGCACCTGATCATTGACTACAGTGTGCAAGACAGAGGCTATGCACGGTCAATCGAGATGGTAAAGCTGCAGTACAGTGGCACTGAAGGGGGTCTGGTGTGCGGCATGGGTATAATGAATCTGATTCTTACCCGTGGTGAAGCTGGCGCCTACTGTCCTCTTGACTTCCGCATCTACACTAAGGAAATAGCCGCGAAAGTAAACGCACCTTAGGGCCAGGATGGCAAGACCGACCAGAACGGCGAAAATCGCGGCTGCCCGGGATGTGACTTTCGCGCCTTGGGGCTGCGGCTTGTTCACTGTGTTTCCGAGATTTGCAGATTCGCTATGACAGCTTCTGGCTCCCAAACTCCGAGTTCGACAGTGGGTTTCAGAGATTCAAAGTCATAGACGATCAGGCGTAGCTCGTATTTACCGGGTTTCAGGTCGGGAGGAAATTCAAGAAACTGCAATGTATCGACCCGCTCATCAGCCTGCCACCTATTTGTAGGCGAGGGCGTCGCATCCTCAAGAACTGAATCATTCTGATAAACTATCCTGCCTTCAGAATCATGTAGGCGTAATGAAGTCGAATAGACGATGTCCAGGCCCGGAGCAGTCCGCCATTGCATCGCAATCCACCAGGAGCGCTCCCGGCTAAAGTGAAGATGATCTTGGGATGAAATTTGCTGTGGACCCTGCCCCAATGCGAACCCGAGTAGAGAGACACCTCCGTCGTAGTGAATGGTCAGCGGTTCCAGATAATCGTAGAATCTCCACAGACGATCATGCTCGATGTCCGTAAAGGTATGAATCTGAAAATCGGCAAACTCCTGCGAAGCAACGTAGTTTCCATACTTGCTGAGAAATATTTGAAGTGTGCTGTCTCCATCCTGTGACCAGACAATGTGGTCCTTCCAGTCAACGACTCTGACAGTGGAAACGTGATCAGACGCATCCATCACGGATTCTAATTGTTTCCTGACGTGTTGTGCCGGTGACGAACGAATAACATGGGCAGGTGCTGAGCCTTGATACAGGTAGTCGAAGCCATAGTGTTCGCTAAGTCGGTAAGGGAGCAAATAGAGCGCCCCGTCACCGGACCGCTGCACATTCAGAGTTTGAGCAAGAACCGCCCACTCCACTTGATGTGCCTTATAGACATCGGGTGCCCTTGCCCAATACTGAAAGTAAGTATGGAAGGTTGACACACCCTGAAACGCGATCAGGGCGCCGACACAAGCGGCTCCTACAATGTCAACGGCGGACGAAAACGGCCTGAAAAACTGCATCCGCAAGAAAATATATGTTTCCCACATGCCAATGCCGATGAATAGGTATACGGCCGGCGCCGCTCCGATCATACGCATTGTATTGGGAGCAGCATGTCTAGCCAGCAGGGCCGGAAGGATCATTGTGCCCAGCCAGAGGAGAAGCAGACGATAGGCAGGGCGGTGTCGCCATCGCCACGTTGCCATGCAGACGCCCCCCCAGAAGAAGATTGTTTCTACTGGATTCAGCATCGGTTTACCGGCGAAATTATTTCGCCAAGTCGGGTCGCCACGAAAGCCGAAGGTAAGCAGATGCTCCCAAGAGTTGACGAGAATTGCCGTAAAGAGAGCCCCCTGATTTCGGCTGGCATTTGCAACCGAGACTTCATTGCCGCGGGCCATGAATGTATCGGGATGCAACGCAGAATAAATGAGAATGGGCGCCGCTACCATCCCGGCCACAGCAGTGAAGGCAAAGGCCAACGGCAGTTCTGCCCGTATTTTGGCCCAAGCGGGGGGGCCGAAGGGTATCACAAAGCTCAAACCAAGGAGAAGGAGCAGAATTGGTGCAAGACGCCCGGGAATGTAGGTGTATGGCAGCAGGCCAGCAAATAGACCAGACAGCACAATGTAGGACCAACTCCTTTGCCTCCACCCCAACCAAAGTGTCGCAAGACACAGGCATAACAGGAACGGAAGGAGGGTCGTTCTGAACGCGATACGCCCCATAATCGTTTGGCCAACAGACACTGCCATGAGGCCAGCGCCGACACCTCCGATAGCCAGGCCGCGCCACTGGGCGGCTGTGCCGTCCTCCCTGTCTTGCCCAAAGAGGATGCGACCTAGCGAGAAAACGGCAAATACAGTGCCCGCGCTTGCCAGAGCCGAAGGCAGACGGAGCGCAAATTCCGTTTTTCCCAATATCGCGAAAGCCAAGGCAATCATATAGATTAACAGGCCTTCACGCCCTGCAAGTTTTTCAGGGAAAAAGACCGCATGCTCTCCGCGAAGTACTCTAAGAGCATCCAGCCCATTTGCTCCCTCTCCGAGATCAACGCCAGGCGGCAATTCTGCCAGGCGGTAAAGACGAAGCATCACGACGGCCACCGCCAGTGCGAGCAGAATTCCCCCAGCCACCACCGGAAATAGGAGACTTCTTCCATCTTCCGGCCCGTCAGATTCCGGTAAATTCTTCACGGACGACCGCGTTTCAGACATTCTCTGTTCGAAGAGCACCTATCCCCCGTGGCTGGACCGAGACGGCTGCACAGAACGAGACTTCCGTGCAAGACCAAATAGCGTGAATTGTGCCCGACCCGTTATTGCGGCCAAAGTAATTGCAGCAAAACTATGTGGAAGAGGCCCAAGCGCCATCTACCGCTCACAGGCGATACCATCCCGGTTCCGATCGAATTTCGGTTGGTAGCTACGATGGTCCCTTCCCATATTGCTCATGCCCATGGAATGGGCCTCTGTACAGTTTCTCGGGCAGGCGTCCAGCACCCGGCGCGCCGTGTTGGCCTCGGCCTGGTCCATCGAGAGATTGTACTTGCGCTTGACCTGCACGACCCGGTTCACGTACCAGCTCTGGTTCAAGGCCGGTAGCCATTCGGCCAAGTCCTGGTCGACCTTCTGGGGCCGGTTCACGCTGGGGCTGGCCAAGGTTAGGTTGAGCAGGTCGTTGGCGAAGGTGCAGGCGTGAATGTGAGCGGGGCGGGATGTTATCCGATATCGGAATCGTAGACCAGTCGACGCTCAATTCGACGAGACCCGCGTAGTTCCAGCCGCGCTGATTGTTCACACAGCAGAGTTCGATCCAGATGGTGTTGGGGCTGCTGCCGCGGTTGCGGGCGATGATGTAGATTTGCTCGCCCTAGGGAATGGCATCGATGATCGGATAGTTGTTACCGTCTTGACTTCTGCTGTGTCGACGGGGTTCGCGAAGTTGTACTGACTGGCGATGGCGGCCGCTATCAGACGCACGGTCGCGGGCTTGACCGTCTTGGCGCGTTCGTTCAGATAGGCGGCGACCAGGAGAAGGAGCCTCTTCCCCACAAACCATAGTCCATCTTGGGATGATCCGTTCTGGTGCCATTGATGGCATCGCAATTGGCTTACCTGCACTGGGTCACAGCAAGAATACTGAAAATGATGTTGACGGAGCCCTCACTATCCCAGCGTCCAATGTTCGCAGTCTTTGCAACCGGCAAACACATCGCTCTCTTTCAACAAATCATCGATTATAATAGTATACATCTGCTGCATGTTGTCTGCATGTCATTGCGACGTTTCCTTATGTCAATATCGTGCCAATGGGTTCGATAGCTGTGTCCTGCGTGGATACCCTTACTGAAATTTATGGAATGCAAGGGATGGCCAGCAGGGGCGGAGCGGCTGTACAGACCGTGGGTATTGCAAATATACGCGCAGGATCTCCAGCGGCATCTATGCAAATCCTGGACGCAGCCATTCCGTTCCTGTTGTCACATTTGGGACTGATTCCTCCAAACGGCAACAGAGCTTGGAATCCACCCTGATGGATGTTTCTGGACCTTCAGGAGAAAAGGAAAGGGTACGGAGCCTTCTGGAGGCGCTGGCCGCTGCTAATTGCAAGAACCCTTATTAGAGTTCGTTTCCGTTTGTCTTAACGGCGACTTGCGGAAGAAAAGAGCGGCTGTTCCGCACAGTCACGAAAGGAAAATCCGATACGCCCTTGGTGACCTTCGCGTGACTTCGCGGAACGGAACGAGCCGCTACATCCCGTAGCGGCTCGTTTTGGCTGGGGGGAGAAAATGAGGTGGGAGTTCGGCGTGAGACTTCAACCTTTTTCAGGCAAAGATAAGTTCAGGAGAGAAACACGTCCGTTATGTATCTACCGGCATCACGAATCTCGCTCCACAGCAACGATGCGCCATTGGTCTGTCGTCCGGCTGCTCAAATCAGAGGGGACGTGTTCCAGTGTAAACGCAAAGAGTTTACTTTCCAGTCCGCTGCCGACTTGATAGATGAGCGATGCCCAGACCTGCGTCGTGATCCTCTGCTAGGTATCTGCCTGACCGACAGAAGTAGGGATCGTTGCCATATATTGCAACGCATCCACCCAAGCGAACCCTTCCAACGTGCGCGGGACAGTCTGACGTGCTTCCTCGATCAAGAGCTGCGCATTGCGGTCGGGCCGCAGAAGCTAGGCTAACACAACCGCTTCAAGGTAAAACGGAGACTGGGGAATACCGTAACAGAAGATCAGTTTGCACGGGCCCTCCTCATAATAGATGGTGGCACGATATGCCCCTGGGCTCGTAAAGTTCGGGTCCAGACGCCGCTCAAATCGGGACTCCTTGCAGAGCAGACTGCGCTCATACTGGGGATAGCGGGCGCGTACAGTCCGCATGGGCGAACCGTTCGCCGCGCCGTCCTACTCCTCAACCTGCAGACCGTCCGCTGCCGATCAGAGCCGGCCGCATCCGTCTGGATGCACCTTATATTTTCCGTTTCGTGGTCCAAACATTGGGACCCACCATAGTCTTGCCCGAGCCCGCCACAGAGAGTACACGCCCGTGATGTCCGTCGGGGTGTTGAATGACTTGACGCTGTTCATCCGTGGGAACTACAGATTTCGCAAGCACTTCTTTCATCTCTACTGTCTCCCTCGTAAGACTCCCTTCGGTAGATGTAAAGTTTACCGTGCTGGTCTGGGTCCAGGGGCGCGTAGGGATCGCAAAGGGAGAAAATGGGCGGTTTTGGGAGGAGCCGAGACGCGGTCGGTTGAGCGGCCGGACCAGCCACAACGGCAATATCGGCTGTCTAGCCCCGATTTCGCCCCGCAAGGCCTTGAGCAAGCCAATGGCGCAACCTCGGCGCCGAGTGTTTCACCTAGAGTACGCCGACATTTGATAGCCACGGCAAGCTCGTTGATCAGCCTCACAGATTCCTTATGGGTCAGTTGGGCGCTGCGCTGGACGTGTAGGCTTGGGCCACGGCTGGGCTTCCGTTGCGGGTGAACTTGTGGCTATGCGGGATGACACTCGGTGCGCGTGTGAGTGATTAGACGCGTGCGATCGGCTTTTCGAGAATTCGAGTGGGAATTGCTAACCTAATGTAAATCCCATTTGACACCAAGACTTATCGACCGGATCAGTCGATGGTATCGCCTCAGTCAAGTCCGCGTGGTACGCAATACGAAATACGCATTGCGTACCACGCAAAAAAGCAGGTTCTCAAATTGAACGCACATTAGATTGTCAGCTTCCCACTAGCCGAGCAGCGAGAGCGGCCAGCCGAGCAGTGCGCCGCCGATGACGACCCAGGCGGAGGTGACGCGCCAGCGGAGGACTGCGGCTGCTGCGAGGAGGGCGATTACGGCGGCGGGCCAGGCGGTGACTATGTCGGCGGTCAGGCGGACGAGGACTGCGGCCATGAGGCCGACAGCGCTGACGTTGACGGCGTCGAGGAAGGCGCCCATCCATGCTGATTGCCGCAGGCGGGGCACGATGGGGTTGAGGATGGCGACGAAGACGAATGAGGGCGCGAAGATGGCGGCGGCGCTGACGGCGGCGCCGGGGATGCCGTAGAGCACGTAGCCGATGAAGGCGGCGGTGGAGAGGACGGGGCCGGGCGTGAACTGGCCGATGGCGATGGCGTCGAGCAGCTGCTGTTGCGTGAGCCAGCCGTATTCGTGGACCAGATCGCCTTCGAGAAAGGCGACGAGGACGTAGCCGCTGCCGTAGAGGACGGCGCCGACCTTGAGGAAGAAGAGGCCGAGGGCGCCGAGGGTCAGGGCGGGGGCGGTTGCGGCAAGGAGCAACGCGGCCCACTTGAGAGCTGAAGCCGGGGACTGATTGGCCCAAGGGAAAATAGAGTGGCTATCCGGCAGTGCCAGAAGCCCGGCGGCGCCACCACCACTGTCCCAGCCGGAGATGGCGCGCAGGGCGAGCATCCCCAGCAGGCCGCCGGCGATCAGCGACCAGATTACCGGCACGCCGAGGTAGACGGCGACGGCGACGGCGATGCCGATGACGGCGAGGGCGATGCGGGTTTGGACTGCCTCCCTTGGCTTGGATGCGGTCAGGCCGAGCCGCCAGAGGGCGCCGAGGATGACTGCGAGGACGGCGGGTTTGACGCCGGCGAGGAAGGGTTGCACGGCGGGCAAGGCGCCGAATTCGACATAGATCCAGGCGATTAGCGTGGAGAGGAGGACGGCGGGCAGCACAAAGGAGATGCCGGCGGCAATCAGGCCGGGCCAGCCGGCGCGCTGATAGCCGATATGGATCATCATTTCGGTTGAGTTGGGGCCGGGGATCAGATTGGTGGCGCCGACGAGGTCGAGGAAGTGTTCGCGTGTCAGCCATTTGCGGCGGGCGACGGCCTCATCTTCGAGCATGGCGATGTGGCTGGCCGGTCCGCCGAAGCCGATAATTCCCAGTTTTCCGCACAGTTTGACGACTTCAGCAACGGTTCCGGTAGCCAATTTCACACCTTCTTCACAGTATGGTGTTGCGCGCTTCGCTTTGGGAGGGAGTTTGCGAGGAACTGCACGCGCATACGACTCGTTGAGACTATATCTTCGAAATGGTGGAATCAGACGAAAATGTACCGAATTGCATGTCGTTTGTCAACGTCCGATCTACAGGGAGGGTGGGGGAC
>VYDA01000010.1:0-4696 GCA_009843665.1 Caldilineaceae bacterium SB0675_bin_29
CGTTGCCAGGAGGCGAACCTCTGTCGCTCGAAGGCTGGCTGTTGCCGCTGCGTGCTGTTAAAACCGAGGAGGAACTGGACCGCATCCGCGAGGGCTTCCGCCTGACAACCATCGGCCACGAAGCCGGCCGCAAAGCCGTGCGTCTGGGCCATCGCGAGATCGACGTCTGGACCGAAGTGCAGACCGCTGTGGAACGAGAGGCAGGCAAATGGATGCAGATGGGCAATGACTGCATCGTCGGCCATCGACCAGCAAACATGAGCGCCGCACCTCTGGATTTTGAAATCATTGCCAACGATTCCTTCATTCTCGATCTGAGCGTCGTAGTTGACGGCTACTGGACCGACAGCTGCGCAACCTATTATGCCGAACAGCCAACGGCACAGCAGGTTGAATTGCACAGATTTGTTGAGGAAGCCCTCGCCTATGCAGTCTCTCTCATTCGTCCGGGCGAGGTAGCGAAGGAAGTGGACGCCAAAGTACGCAGCTTCATGGCTTCAGGCGGTTACGAAGTCTATCCCCACCACACCGGCCACGGAATCGGATTGACCGGCCACGAAGCGCCTCGAATCGTCCCCTACAACCAGGAGCAGTTCCAGGAAGGCAATGTGATCATGCTGGAGCCGGGAATCTATATCCCTGGCGTAACCGCCGTTCGCTTGGAAGACGCCTTTCTGGTCACTGCAGACGGGGCCGAACCACTAAGCCACCACGACAAGAGCCTACCGTAACGGCTGATAGGCTCCTGGAACGCCTCGGTAAACGGCCCGTCGACTCACGAAATCCCTTCGCGAAACTTGATGAGCCAGTGAGATTCCCGGCGTCTCAGGGCCTCCCGTTCTGGTCCCGCCTCGTCGTTGATTTGTCGACCCTCTAGACAAGCCTCGAGCGATTCCGACTTTTCGGACAGAAGTCCTGTCTCTCAAGTCCGTTCATCCGACTTTCGGATCAACCAAGTGCGTGGGAAAAGCGGCAGGTGACAATCAAGAGGAGAAAATGCCTGATAGGGTTTCTGTAGTTCAATCTTCACACAACGTGACCAAGACCCGGGGGAAGGAGCATGTTCTTGTTCCTCTGGTTGCTGTGGTGATTGTGATCGCCTTGACTGTAGTTGTCGTGCTGATGCGACTCTATCGCATCTCCGACTTTCCACCTGGCATCATCAATGATGAAGGGGCGAATGGCGTGGACGCCCTGCAAGTCTTGCAGGGACATCACAATGTATTCTTTGCCGAAAAGGCGAGCGGCCGCGAGGCGCTGGCCATCTACGCCACTGCCCTCGCCACGCACTTTCTGGGTCCCTCACTACTGGCCTTTCATTTGCCCCCGGCATTGGCCAGTGCAGGGGCAGTATTTGCCGTATTCTGGCTCGGCCTGCTCCTGTTTGATCGAGACGAACAGAGCGGCCAGCTCAGGCCTTGGCGGGGACTCACCGTGGCAGGCGTTGCCGCAGGACTGATGGCGGCTTCCATCGGCCAGACCTTCCTTGCGCGCGGGGGGTTCAGGGCCAACTTCCTGCCGCTCATTCTCGCTCTCAGTCTGGCTCTTCTCTGGCGTTCATGGGGCCATAATGGCGGCCGCAAAACATCCTGGTGGGGGCTTGGGCTGGCAGGGGCATGCGCAGGCCTGTTGCTATACACCTATATCCCGGCCCGCTTTGCTCCCTTCCTGTATCTACTCTTCGGTCTGAGTTTCCTGATCCCTTTTGGTGCTGTCGCAAAGGCAAGGGTCAAGGCTGACTGGCACAAGGCTGCCGCTTTTGTCGCCGCTGCCGGCCTGGTAGCCGCGCCGATTCTAATCTATTTCATCCTCCATCCCGAAGATTTCTTCTTTCGCAGCAGGGAAATCTCGCTCTCACTGGACAGTCACCGTACCCAGTTGGGCGCGTTCCTGAACAACGTGGTGGAATATCTCCTGATCTTCGGTGCTAGAGGTGACCGCAACTGGGAATACAATTTCGCCGGAAAACCCCTGCTAAACACCTGGGAAGCGTTGTTTTTCTGGGCGGGCGTGGCCATCTCTCTGTGGCGCTGGCGGAAACGTCCCGCCTACCGTCTCCTTTTGCTCTGGCTTGGCGTGATGCTGCTGCCTGCGATGCTGGCATTTAACAGAGGCCAAGGTCCAAACTCACTGCGAATTATCGGAGCCGCTCCGGCCGCCTACCTTCTCGTGGGCGTCGGCATCTGGGAAACGGCTCGCCTCCTCAGAGGTCGTATTTCCCTCAACAACGCCACTGCCGCCGCAGCCGCTGTGGGTGTTCTTGTCACCGGCTTCATTCTGGTTCAGGGCGTGATCGCCTATCGCACCTACTTCTACGAGTGGGTGGGCACGCCTCAATACTACGCCGCGGCCGACGCCGAAATAGCCGAAGCGGCCCAGGTTTTGAACAAGCAACCATCGGACGCCAAGTCAGTCTTTCTGATACCCTATCACCTGTCGAACGGCCATTACGGTTTCGACTACCTCTACCAAGGGGATGCGCCTGCACACGTCATTCACTCGACCATGACACATCTCCCCCAAAGAATCGAATCCATCCTTGAGGCCAACGAGGAAGTCTCCAGCGTGAGAGTTGTAGATTGGAATAACGAGCTGGGATGGATCGGTGGAGGCGAAGAATATACTGTAGCTCTCCTTGAGAAATATGGTACATATCTTGGAAGCGAACAACACGAATACTTTCAAATTCACACCTTCTCCGATATAACTCTCGACAGTTCGTGGACTTTCTATGAGAGTTTAGGGCCTCCCTCTGTAGACTATGACGGAGGCATATCTCTTTTGGGGATCGCCTTGGGAAAGGGGAATACGCAACTTTCCACGCAGCAACAGATCAACTTGGGACCGGAACGCACTTTCTGGATCGCCAAGCAGTGGCAGACCGCCCCTGGTCTGGACAAAGAATATGCGGTATCCCTTCGTCTTCACGACTCTGAGGGTGGTGGAGTCTACCAGAGGGACATCGTCCTCCTCAACCCCAACTATTCCCGTACAAGCAACTGGACCCCGGAGCAGCCGGTCGAAACGCTCTACCACATGGAGATTCCCCCAGACCTCAAGCCCGGCGAATACGAGCTCCGCCTGGTCGTTTACGACTATGAATCTCTTAAACCCACCGTCGAACTCGGTGTCTGGGAGCCTGAGGAAGTCATAGCCAATCTACAAGTCTCAGAATCCCATTGATTAAGCAAAGCGGCCTTGGTGGATCAGTCTCGACCAGGGCAACTATCTGAGGGTAATCGCGAGTGAAACGCAGTCACTGCGAGGGGAGCGGGTGAATCGCCAACGCTCGGATCTGATGTGAAAAAAGTTGGCCAACATTTAGGGGGAGAACCCGTACGGCTCACGATGGCAGCCACGGCGATTCTACTTACTCTCGCCGTGGCAGTCTCGATTTTGCGCCTGCATCGCCTATCGGAACTCCCGCCCGGCCTGCATCATGATGAAGGAACGCACGGTGTAAACGCACTGCAGGTGTTGCAGGGAGAGCACGCCCCGTTCTTTCCCGAGAACAACGGCCGCGAGGGCATGATTGTGTATGCGATTGCCCTCGCGACCTCCTTCCTGGGAAGGACCGTGCTGGCAGTGCGTCTACCTACGGCACTAATCAGCGCGGGCACCGTCTTTGTTCTCTTCTGGCTGGGCTGGGTACTTTTCGGGCGCGACGAACATAGCGGCAGGCCTACGCCTTGGCGAGGACTACTGATCGGCGCAGTGGGCGCGGGTCTGCTGGCAGTTTCCCTCGGGCAAACAGTCATCGGGCGAACAGCCCTCAGAGGCAGCTTCCTCCCATTCTTTCTCAGCCTGAGCTTGGCCCTGCTCTGGTGGGCGTGGTCGCATGATGAGCGGCCCTTCTCCTCAAAGGACAAGCCAACTGGACAATCTCAAGCCGAAAACCGCCTACAGGCCGCAAAGCTTCGAACCTGGTGGCGAATCGCGCTGGCAGGTATGTGTGCCGGTCTGCTCCCCTATACGTACATTACAGCACGATTCACTCCCTTTCTCTTCCTCCTGTTCGGCCTGAGTTTTCTGTTTCCACGGGTCAGAACTGATGTAGAATTGCAAGAAGGGAACGAGAGTTCTCCTCCGAATCGCTTTCATCACATCGCCTTGCCCTCCAAGGCTGAATGGCAGAAGGCAGGTATCTTCGTCGTATTCGCCGCCTTGGTTGCTGCGCCAATTCTCCTTCACTTTACGCGAAATCCCGATCACTTCTTCCTGCGCAGTGCACAGACTTGGGTCTTCGATACCGAGCGCAACTTGGGAAACCCATTGGGAACCTTTCTGAACAATCTGTGGGGTTATGTACTGGCCTTTGGATTCCGTGGCGACCTTCTCCCGCGCCACAATCTGGTGGGAAAGCCCGTGTTGTACCTCTGGCAGGCGCTCTTCTTCTGGCTTGGCGTGGGGGCGGCAGCTTGGCAATGGCGAAGGCGGCCCGCTTATCGCCTGCTGTTGCTCTGGCTTGTCTTGCTGATTCTGCCGGCTGTTCTTGCAAGAGAAATAACTTCCGTCCCACCCAATACCATTCGCATGATAGGCGCGATACCCGCCATCTATCTGCTCGTAGCCGTTGGCATCTGGGAAGCCTTCCTGTTCGCCAGGCGTCGCTTTACCCATGTAACAGATGCCAGAGCCTGCACTGTTCTCGCGGTTCTGGTCGGCCTTGCCATCCTGGTTCAGGGCGTATTCACCT
>VYDA01000010.1:4706-9429 GCA_009843665.1 Caldilineaceae bacterium SB0675_bin_29
GGGCATCCGCACCCGAGATCCAAAGAGCCTACGGGACAGGGTGGACCGACCTCATTCAAGTGGTGAATAACCAGCCATCAGATGGAAGTACCGTGTTTTTGGTCCCAGGTTACCTGTGGCAATACAGTTTCGAATACCTGTATCAAGGTGAAGTTCCAGTTCATCTCGTTCACACGGCCATGCCCGAATTTGCTCACCAAATTGAAGCCGCCTTGACGACGTCCCAATCCCTTTCCGAAGTGAAAGTGGTAGACTGGAGTAACGATGTCATTTGGGCCGGGGACGAAGATCAACGTCTCGCAGTCCTCTTTGACAAATACGGTCTCTCTGTGGGCGCGGAGCACTACACCGACTTTCAAATCCGGAACTACACTGAAATCTCCCTGGACCGCCCTTGGACATTGTACGAATTTCTGGATCCGCTGACCGTCAATTACGATGGCGGCATAGCCCTCACGGGGCTGGCCGCTGGCCAGGGCAGAGAGCAACAGTCATCTCAGTCTCCTCTTGATATGAAAGAGGGCAGTCCCTTCTGGCTGGCATTGCAATGGCAGACCGCTCCTCAACTGGGAACTGATTTCGCAATATCCCTGAGGCTCCACAACGATGAGGGCAGCGGCGTCCTCCAGAAAGACTACGTACTATGGAGGCCGGATCATTCTTCAACCGGAGAAGGAGAGCAGTCCGAACCCTTTGATTCGCTTCACCTCATTGAATTCCCGGCTGACCTGCCTTTCGGCGCATACGAGTTACGCATAGTCGTATACGATACTGAATCTCTTAAGCCAACCGTAGAACTAGGCGTTTGGGAAGCGGAAACAACGATCGCCCATCTGCAATACAGTGATTCCCACTGAACAATTTGGCCCATGCCGGCGTATACCGACAACAAGCTTTGACCGCGTAGGAACCATTTTTCCAACGGTGAGTGACTGAGATATATTTGACTGAGTAACTGCGAACCCCGCGCCGAAAATTAAACTTCGTCATACTTCCTTCGCGACCATCTTCATTCCCCCTCTCTGGCGAAGTCTTTGTACCAATCTTGCGCCTCCAGGACTTTCAATGGCCGGAACAGTTTACGAGGAGGAGGAGCATGAAGTCGCTGTTCTCGATCTATCTTAGAGTTCTTGCCGTAGTGACCTATGTGCAATACATTGCGTCCCAGTTCTATGACCCCACAGGGGAAGGCGTGGCCGACACAGTTTACCGGATCCTTGATCCGCTCCTCGTCTTGGGCATGATTATCGTGGTTTACTACGCCTACCAACGCAAACGACTATTGAATGCCTCTTCTGAAGATGCCATTACCAGGGAGTATCTCGAGGCAAACGCAGTATTCTATTCTGGTATCGCGCTGCTTTTCGGCCTTCTCTACAACTATGTCGGTTTCCAGTTTTCCGATCCTGCTAACTCTCAGGGCTGGCTTTGGTCTCTGTTGGACCTGACCCTGCCGCTTCTGTTCTACGCATCCAGTGTGCAGCTCCTCAAGAATGAAGAGTAGCCGCCCTAACCAGTTCAAGCTGTGCTCTGACTTCTGCGTCCATTAGCATTTCAATAGCCGCCACATCGCACAAAGGACCCCTCATGGATAAGATCCCTCTCGCTATCGTTGGTTGCGGTGGCATGGGTAATCGCCATCTGTACGGCCTGGCTGAACTGCATAACGCCGGACTCTCGCCCTTCGAACTGGTCGGAGCCTGCGACCCCGTTCGCGCAAACGCAGAATCGCTGGCTGACGACGCCGAGGAACGTCTGGGCGTGCGCCCACAGGTTGTCGAATCTTTGGAGGAGCTCGAAGCCCTAGGCGTAGCGGCCGTCGATATTACGACAACCCCCCGCTACCACCATACAGTCGCCGAAGAAGCGTTGGAACGCGGTTGGCATGCCATGATCGAGAAGCCGGTAGGTCTGACCGTACGCGCCTGCAATCGCATTCGCCAGGCCGCCGAAAGGAGCGGGACTATCGTCAGCGTGGCCGAGAACTACCGCCGCGATCCCATGAATCGGCTCGGAAAAGCCCTCTTGGATGCCGGCGTAATCGGGTCGCCGCGCCTGATGATACATAACACCATGGGCGGCGGCAGCCACATGACCATCTCAGTCTGGCGGCACCAGAAAAATGAGAGCGGCGTCCTGCTGGACGTGGGCGTCCATTTTGCAGACATTCTCGAATTCTACCTCGGTCCCGTTAGCACCGTATACGCCCAGTCCCGCCTGCACGAACCAATCCGATACAACCCGGCGGCCGGACCGGAAGGCCAGTCCTCCAGCAATCCTGCCGGCGTTTACGGCAAGTGGCAAAGGCAGATGCCGGCGGAGTTTGAAGCCACAGCCGAAGACGCCTCCTATGCCACACTGCTTTTCGAAAACGGCGCAGTCTGCCAGTTCATAGAGGACCACGCTGCACACGGCCAGGGCGTGTGGACGCGCCAGATCCACGGCTCTGCCGGTTCGCTCGATCTGGCCCCCGACCGATCCGGGCAGCTCATCACGCTGCACAAAGACGGCGATTCGATCTGCGACACAAGCCTCCTGGATCTTGTGCCGGACTTCCACCTGGAGCCCATCACAGCTGCGCTCTTCGGCGGCGACCGTCTATGGGGCTATGACTTCCCCTTTCCCTTGACCGACCGCAAACTGCTCGCCACCGAATATGGCGAACTGGGCCTCGCAATCGAAGACGGCGGGGGCATTGAAGTCGATCCAACCCAGGGGACACGCTCGGTTGCACTATCCTACGCGATGCTGGAATCAAGCGAGGCAGGTAGGGCTCTTTCGATGGATGAGGTGCTGTCAGAGAAGGTCGACGCCTACCAGTTGGAGATCGACGAAGAGCTTGGATTGGTCTAGGGAACCGTCCTCGTCGCCAACGGCAGCCGGCTGCGGAAAGAAAAAAGCGTTTCACGGCGGCAACGCGGATTGAGTCTTGGGCCAAACAGGGCTACGGATACTCGTCGACGGGAATCGCTCCGCGAACCTCTTAGGTGGCGAAAAACTCCCTGTCGTTCTCGCTTCTCGGTAAAGTAAGCAAACTGCCAGCGACTAGAACTTGATTGCTCCTTCGGTCAACCCTCTCATAAACCATTTCTGCATCAGTGCGTAGATGATAATCACCGGCAATGCGCTGAAAAGGAGCATCGTCGCGTCGGCAGCCTCGCCCGCGAACTGATTGCGGAACCGTGGTGAAAGCGCCGACTCGTAGCTGGTAGCGAGCACCTTCTTGATGCCCACCGAAATAGTCATCTGCGCATCGCGGTCGATCATTGTATACGTGAGGATGTAATCGCTCCAGACGCCGACAAAGGCTAGCGTTCCGATGATGACCATCGCACTGGTTGCCAGAGGCAGGGCGATTCGCCAGAATGTCTGCCACCAACTCGCGCCGTCAATGAATGCGGACTCTTCTACCTCCTGTGGAATCGCAAGAAAAGCCTGGCGCATAATAAAGATAGCGGCTGGTAAACCGGCCGCGAAGAGCAGGATCAGGCCGAGAATGCTGTTGCGCCGCTTAAGAAAAGTCATCAATTCGTAAAGGGCCATCAGCCCGCCGGCCCTTGGCACGAACATCGAAACAATGATTGCGACAAATATGAAGTCCCTGCCCCAGAAACGCATCCGGGCGAATGCGTAACCGGCCAGAGCCGAACAGAACACCTGGATGAGCGTCACGCCCCCAGCAAGGATAAAGCTGTTCCTCATGTAAATGGGCAACTGTTGGATCGCTTCAAACATGTACATATAGTTCACGAGACTGAAGCTGCTGGGAATCAGAGCCGCTGAATTCGTTGAAAACTCAAGCCGGTCCTTGAAAGACGTAGAGATGATCCACAGCAGCGGCAACAAAACGATGAACGTAACGATGGCCAGGAGCACGTGCGAGAAGAAGTCCTTTTGCCGCAGCCACACGCGCAACCGGAACATCTGGCTGTCAGTCTCACTCTGCGCTTGCTGACCAATGCCGCTTGCATCCGCTTCCGTTGCCATAAGTCAGTCCCTTTACTTTGGATCAACCTCTGTGCTGATGTTAGAACCTGCAAATTACATCTGCGCGTCCAGGGCCCTCTAGTCCTGTCGCGACCAGCGAAAGATTGCTCCCGCTATCAGTGCACTGATTACACCTATGACCAGGCTGATAGCCGCGGCATACCCTAGCCGTAGATCACCCACCTCGAACGCCTGCTGATAGAGATACAGGCCAAGCGTGCGCGTAGAGTTGGCCGGCCCGCCGTTGTTGAGAATTAACATCGGCTCAACCACCCCGAACAGCGGAAGATTCAGCACGACGATCAGTGCAAATGTCGGCTTCAGCAGAGGGGCTGTCAGATACAGGAACTGCTGCCAACCGTTTGCGCCGTCCAGGGACGCCGCCTCATACATTTCGCTGCCGATATTGTAGATGCCGATCAGAAACAGGAGGGTCGGAAATCCGAAGATCATCCAAATCTGGGCCGCGCCGATCGAGGGTAAAGCCAAGGTTCGATCGCCCAGCCAGTTGGGGGGATTCTCAACTCCCCAGCCTCGCAAAACAGTGTTGATGAAACCGAACTGAAAGCCGTACATCTCGCCGAACATCAGGAAGATTACGGCCACCGGCAGCACAGCCGGGAGATAGACAACCCAGCGGTAGAAGGCAGCCCCTCTCTTGACCTTGGAAATCAACACCGCCAGAATCAACGCGATCAGGATCATGGCAGGGGCGACAAATACTAGATACTTAAGT
>VYDA01000662.1 GCA_009843665.1 Caldilineaceae bacterium SB0675_bin_29
CACCCCACGCGCCCAAACCGGAAACACCCCACAGGAGCACCCGATGACCGCCACCGCCAAAATCACCGACGTCGAACGCATCCTCCTCGTCATCCCCATGGTCGACCGCGTCCGCCGCGAAATGGAACGCGCCAACATCCACCGCTGGTCCGAATCCGGAGTCATCCGCCTCACCCTCGACGACGGCACCGTCGCCTACGGCGAAACCATCCAGAACTACACCTGGGGCCGCGTCGACGACACCGACCGCGTCATCGGCCGTTCACCCTTCGACCTTATGTGGGACGACTCCCTCGGCGCCGGCCTCCAGATGGCTCTCTTCGACGCCGCCGGCAAACTCGCCGGCGTCCCCGTCCACCGCCTCCTGGGACCCAAAGTGCGCGAATGGTGCCCCGTCTCCTTCTGGGACCACGACATGGGCCCCTCCGCCTACGAAGCGGAAGCCCGCGTCGCCGTCGAATTGGGATTCACCTCTATCAAAATCAAGACCCGCCCCTGGCATGACGTCTACGCCACCGTCAAGCGCATCAGCGATGCCACGCCCGACTGGTTCCACATCGACTGCGACTGGAACGACTTCCTGCTCGACGTTTCCACCGCCGTACCCGTCCTCCGCGAGCTCGAGACCGACTACCCCAAGATCGCCATCTGGGAAGGCCCGATGCAGGCCAACGACGTCGCCGGCAACCGCCTCCTGCGCGAAAAAGTGCGCACGCCCATCGCCCACCACTACGGCGGCGTCCCCGGCTCAGTAGCCATCCAGCAAGGCTACTGCGACGGCTTCGTCATCGCCGGCGGCGTCACCAACGTCCTGCGCTCCGGCATCTCCGCCGCCACCGCTAACATGCCTTTCTTCATCCAGATGGTCGGCACCGGCCTCACCACCACAATGGCTCTCCATCTCGGCGCCGTACTCAGCCACGCTCAGTGGCCCGCCATCAACTGTCACGAGCTCTACCAGCACAACCTGCTCGACCAGCGCATCCCCGTCGTCGGCGGCTACGCCCAGACCCCCGAAGCCCCCGGCCTCGGCATCACCATCGACGAGTCCGCCCACGACACTTATCGCGTCGACGTCGCCGACTTCAGCCTGCCCCGCCGCCTCGTCCGCTACAGCCGCGCCAACGGCGTGCGCGTCTACTTCGCCGACACCAGCTTCAGCCAGGGCTCCAGCATGTGGAACTACTGGCGCACCGCCAACCAACCCATCTACGAGCGCGGCGTCGCCACCGCCTACCTCGACGACGACGGAACGTCCGACTTCGACGACCTCTACCGCCGCACCAAGGAAGCGCCGGTGCTGTCGCCGGCCACCTGAATCCAACGAACAACGTTTTTCCCATCTATCCGCTCAAAAACCGCGCCGCACTTCGCCGCGCGGGGCACAACCCACAGGAGCAAAACGTGTCTTATCTCGCAAAACTGAAAGAAATGGGTTACGAACTTGAAAAGATCGACCTCGACGGCGGCCGCCTGATGGCTGCAGTCCGCTCCGGCGACCACGTGTACGTCTCCGGACAGGTCTCCCGCTTCGGCGACGAGGAGATCATGGGCAAGGTCGGGCAGGACCTGACAACCGAAGAAGGCTACCGCGCCGCCCAACTCTGCGCCCTCGGCATCCTCCAGGCCGTCCACACCATCGCCGGCCTCGACAACGTCCGCCAGGTCGTCAAGGTCTTCGGCATGGTCAACGTCGGCCCCGGCTTCAACGACACCCCCTCGGTCATCCACGGCTGCAGCGACATGTTCATCGAGCTCTTCGGCGATGCCGGCCGCCACGCCCGCAGCGCCATCGGCCTCACCGTGCCCGCCAACTGGGCCGTCGAAATCGAGGCCATCATCGCCGTCGACTGAGGCCGCAAGACTTCTACTACCGCCTATAGACAAAAAGAAAATCCCGCTGAAGTCAGCGGGATTTCTCGTTCCTGTACCCCGTAGGGGAGTCGAACCCCTGTCTCCACCTTGAGAGGGTGGTGTCCTGGGCCTCTAGACGAACGGGGCAGGCTTACTGCAATTGCCTGTAAGCCAACAGTATACGAGAGGAGAACCCGAAAGTCAAACCGTCACCCTTCATAGATTTGATCCCCTCGCCGCCTCCTTCTATAATGACCGCAGCTCCGGCAGTCCACCCGGACCAGCCGGAATCCCAATCGCCAGGGCGAAGCGCCACCCAGCGCCCCTGGCAATGAGCGGGTTCAAATCCCGCCCGGCCGCATATGCGACCTCCCAACCCGGACGGCGCATCCGGTCGGCAGATGAGAAGGAACCGAATATGCTTTCCACCCCCAGCCAGATCTCACGCGCCCTTGACCGCGTCCTGCACAAAGTGACGCAGCCCGCCCGCTACACCGGCGGCGAGCTCAACAGCATCCCCAAGGACTGGGACGATGCCGCCATCCGCAGCAAGGTCGCCCTTGCCTTCCCCGACATCTACGAGCTCGGCGGCTCCAACCTGGGCCTGATGGTCCTCTACGACCTCATCAACAAGCGCCACGACCTGCTCGCCGAACGCGTCTACTGCCCCTGGAGCGACTTCGAAACCGTGATGCGCCGCGACGGCATCCCCCTCTTCGGTTTGGAAACCCGTCACCCGGTCACACGCTTCGACATCCTCGCCTTCTCGCTCCCCTATGAGCAGCTCTACACCAATGTCCTCACCATGCTCGATCTCGCCGGCCTTCCCCTGCGCGCCGCCGACCGCGACGCCTCCCACCCGCTCGTCATCGCCGGCGGCTCCGGCTGCTACAACCCGGAGCCGATGAGCGCCTTCTTCGACGCCATGGTCATCGGTGAAGGCGAAGAAGTAATCTTCGAGATCATCGATGTGCATGAACAGTGGAAAAAGGAACGCGACCGCAGCGCGGACCCGCCGGCACAGGCCCGCAGCAAGCTTTGGGCCATGCTCGCCCAGATTCCCGGCGTATATGTGCCCGCCCTTTACGAGGCCGGCTACGCCGCCGACGGCACCATCGCCGCCATCAGCCCGACCCACCCCGACGCCCCCGAAACCGTAATGAAGCGCGTCGTCACCGTCATGCCGCCCCCGGTCACCAACTTCATCGTGCCCTTCATCAACGTCGTCCACAACCGCGCCGCCATCGAAATCATGCGCGGCTGCACCCGCGGCTGCCGCTTCTGCCAGGCCGGCATGATCTTCCGCCCCGTGCGTGAGCGGCCAGTGGAGGAAGTCCTGCAGGCAGTCGACGAAATGATCGCCAACTGCGGCTTCGAAGAGGACAGCTTCCTCAGCCTCAGCAGCAGCGACTACACTTATGTCGAAGAGCTGGTACGGCGCACAATGGAACGCCACGGCGCCCGCAAACTGTCCGTCGGCCTGCCCAGTCTCCGCATCGAGAGCTTCAGCGTCGACCTGATGGACCTGCTCGAAAAAGGCCGCCGCCGCTCCGGCTTCACCTTCGCCCCCGAAGCCGCCACCGACCGCCTGCGTGACATCATCAACAAGCCCATCCCCGACGACGACCTGCTGCGCACCGCCGAAGAGGTCTACCGCCGCGGTTGGAAGACGATCAAGATGTACTTCATGATCGGCCATCCCACCCAGACCCTCGCCGACGTCCAGGCCATCGCCGACCTCTCAAAAAAGGTGTTGGCCGTCGGCCGCCGCGTTCTCGGCAACAAAGCCAACGTGCGCATCGGCGTCAGCACGCTCGTCCCCAAGCCGCACACGCCCTTCCAGTGGGTGCCGATGGAAGAAGAGTCGACCATTCGTCAGCAGATCCGTCTCCTGCAGCGGGAGTTGAAAGATCCCGCCATCCACTTCACCTGGAACGACCCGCCTGAAACGCTGGTCGAAGCCTTCCTTACCCGCGGTGACCGCAAACTGTGCGATGTCATCCAGCGTGCCTGGGAGCTCGGCGCCAAGCTCGACGCCTGGGGTGAGCACTTCCGCTTCGACCTCTGGCAGCGTGCCTTCGCCGACTGCAACCTGGAGATGGACTGGTTCGCCCGCCGCCAGCGCCCCCTCGACGAGATCCTGCCCTGGGAGCACATCTCCGCTGGCCTCAACAAGGAGTTCCTCGCCCAGGAATACCTGCACACCTACGCCGGCGGCGTCGTCGACGACTGCCGCGAACACTGCTTCTCCTGCGGCATCCTGGGCTACTTCAAAGAACAGCGCCGCGAGGCGCCCGATGAGGCCTGGTGCTGTCCGCCCCTGGGCAAGGACAAGATCCGCCAACCCGTCGACGTTGTGCCCGTGCCCCTCTATTTCAACGACGAAATGAAGGAAACCGGAATCACTCTACCTGCCGGCACAGGCGCCGACCCCGCCCAGCTCCTCCAACTGGAAGACGCCGCCGGCCAGTTCGCAGAACGCGTGCCCCAGCGCCGCCACGGCACCGTCACCCAGCGCATCGCCGAAGCGGAGGCCGTCTGATGAATGCAAACGCCCTCCCGCAGCCGCCAATCTCGCCCGAAGAGCACCCGCGCCAGCGCGTCCGCTTCACCTACGAAAAGGGCGAGGCAATCAAGTTTATCAGCCACCAGGACGAGTCCCGCCTCTGGGAACGGACCCTGCGCCGCGCCGACCTGCCCCTCCTCTACAAGCGCGGCTTCAACCCGCAGCCCCACATCCAGTTCGCCGCGCCCCTCGGCCTCGGCATGACCGGCGTGCGCGAACTGCTCGACGTGGCCTTCTGCCCGCCCGTACCACTCGATGAACTGTCAATGCGGATCCGCGAAAAGCTGCCCCCCGGTGTGCGCCTGCTCGACGCGTCCGAGGTACCTTTCAAAACGGTGTCGCCCCAGTCCCTCACCATCGGCGCCGACTACACCATTCTGATCTACGCCGATGCCGGCGAAGTGTCCGAACGGGAGCTGGAAGAAAAGATTGAGGCGTTTTTTGAGAAAGAGGAAGTCTGGCGCGAACGGGAGCGCCACGGCCAGCGCTACAGTTACAACCTGCGCCCACTGGTTCTCGAACTGCGCTACACCGGCTTCGACGCCGCCGCGGCCGAGCACCGCATTTTCATGCGCGTACAGATGCGCCCCGGCGCCACCGGCCGCCCCGACGAGCTTGTCGACGCCCTCGGCTTCGACGACTACGCCCGCACACTCCGCCGCGAACGCATTTACTTCTCGGATTGTGAGGAGGATCAGGCCCTGTTCACCACCTACCCGGTCATCTCCCAGGACGAGATCTCACCCGAGAGACCCAGGCCCCGCCGCAAAGGCCGCAAGCGCCGTCGCCGCTCCGGCGCCCAGCCCAAAGCTGACAAGCAGACCAACCAGCCCTTTGCCCAAAAAGCCGCCGACGAATTCGACTGACCCGCCGCGTCGGCATCCTACTGCATCGTCACAGCGCCGCAGGCAATCTCAGAACAGCGGCACGTCCAACCACTTCCCGCCCTGCATGGCCGACTCGTGCGCGATGATGCCGGGGATCGTAAAGTCCAGCGCCCGCACCACGTCAATGGGAGGCTTGGCGTTCTGCTCAATCGCGTCAATGAAGTCCCGCACCATGTAATATTCTGAAGTGCCGTGACCGCCCCGCCGCGCCTCCTCCGGCGCGTTCGGGTCCACCGTCGGGCACTCGATCTGCCGCGCGCCCTCCTTGGATGTGGCCTCCTCCTCGCTGTAGAAGAGGCCTGTCGTCCCGCCCCATCCGCCCTGCCGGCCGTTCTCCACGAAACCCTTCTCGCCGTACAGCGTGTAAAAAATCATGTCCGGATGACGCGGCGCCACCTGACTGCGCAAAATCTTGACCGTTGCCCCCTTCTCCGTCTGGAACAACCCCACCTCCATGTCCAGGTAGCCCATTCCTTCATCAGGATAGATATTCTTCCCGGAATGGACCCCGGTCGCCTTGACGATGCGGTCCTCCATCAAGGTCAGGATCGGACCTAGGCAATGTGCGCAGTACCAGATCGGCGCCCGCGTGTAGCGCCATCTGCGCTCCCCCGTCTCAGGATTTCTCAGCAGTGGCACAATCTCGTGAATGTACTCGCCTTCGGCGTGGAAGATCTTTCCCAGCTTCCCCTGCTTGATCCACTCCCGCCACTCTCGCACGTAATGAAAGTAGCAGTAGTTCTCACCCATCATGTAGACGCGTCCCGTCTTGCGCACCGTCTCCACCAGCCGTGCGCAGTCCGCCACCGTGTACGCCGCCGTCTGTTCGCATAGCACATGCTTTCCGCTCTCCATCGCCGCGATCGAATGCTCTGCGTGATACTCGATCGGCGTCGCCACAACCACAATATCCAGCGGCGCGTTCACGAACTCCTCAAACTGGGTGAACATCTTCCCGTCGGGCAGCGAAAACGCAGCACCCGTTTCGGCCAGAGTTTCCTCGTCAATATCACAAAGGGCGGCCACCTCTACCCGCGGATGCCCGGCCAGGCTCCGCATCAGCCCGCCCCCCCGGTGCAATTCCACAAATCCCGTCTGTAGCTTACTCATCCTGTCCGCTGCTCCTTCTTCGCCTGTTCGTACCGTCTTGTCAAGTGGCCTCTTCCGCCGCCATTCGACGGCCTATTCATTCCACAACGCTTCCACAAGCTCCACCGCGGTATCCACAATCCGTTCGACGCCTTCCAGGGCGATCCGGTTGGGCCCGACCAGAGATTCATATCCCTCCTGCTCGAATGCCGCCGCGGTAGGCTGATACATGGCCAGGTCGTTCGTTAGCTCAGCCACCACCGTGTACGGAAAGGGGGAACGCCGCTTGATCGAGAGCCCGTGCTCCACAAACAACTCACCTGGATTGGACGCGATCGCAAGCGACCCAATGCGTGCCGCGTTGACGGGTACGTCCCACTCCTTCGGCAAGCCGGCGACTAGCTCGGCCTGCCGGTCAAAGACATCCGCCCGTCCGCCCGCCCCGCCCCAGTTGAGCCGCCCAATCGCCTCAGGCGAATGATCGGCCGGGTCCCGCCGCGGAACGGTGATATCCCGGCGGATCGCGCTGACCGCAATCGGCCCGTCCACCGGAATTGCCCGCCGCGCCGCGTCCACCGCCTGCTCCGCAAAGTAAGTCGCTCCTTCACGCCAGCGCACGCCCCCCAGCGTCACGTTGATGTCCGCGCACGCGCCCGGCGTATAGACCGAGATCACTCCTGGCCCGTACTCCTCTCTCATCTGCTCCGCAACTACGCACGGGTAGTCCGCCGACCAGGTCGTGCCCCCTTTGGAGTTGGTGTGCAGCGAGTAATTGTAGAAGACACCCAGTGTTGATCCGTCCAGCCTGTCAAAGCGGACGACCCACATTTCGGGGTCGACCGGACCTGCCGTCCCATACACCTGAGGAATGTACTCCAGGTCGTTGAGCGCCTGCGGCATCCACGTGTTCATCACCTTGCCGTCCGGGCAGATGACCCGGCGATTATGGATGCCGTGGTGCACCAGCGACCTGCCAATGTGCATCGAAACTGGCTCCATCCGTCCAGCGGCCTTTTCAACGCTCGCCGCAATCCGGTCCGGCAGCGTCGAGAGGTAGCCCGCGTCGATTACGTCTGAAGAATAGACCCCCTCAGCCGTGTACGGCCCGCTATGCGTGTGGCTGCACGCGATCAATATTGCATCCGACGCGATGCCTGTACGGCGGGACGCTTCGGCGATAATCGGGTCCGTCAACGCCTTGGGCAATCCGATCAAGTCGACACCCACAATGGCAATCCGCCGGCCGCCGCTCTCCGCGACGAGCGCGTGGGACTGCAATGGATCCGTCGTGCCTTCGTTCCTGCGCGGGTCGAGGCTCCCGCACATGAAGAGACCCTCCGGCGGCGTGATGTCCGTTTCCCCAAAGCCGACGCGAAGTTGGCTTCCTGACACAGTCAAGTCTCCTCGTATTCCTGTTGTGGGAGTGTGGCGCTACGACCAATTGCAGGGCTACCGGATGGCAGCCTCATCCTCATAGTATACCCAACGACCGGCCAGACGAAACTGGATCAGAGTGAGTACCACCAGGAGCATGAACAGCAGCCAGGCGATAGCGCTGGCATAGCCCATACGAAAATAGAAGAACCCCTGGTTGTAAATGTAGACGACCCAGAAGAGGAGAGAGTCCATCGGCCCGGCAGCCGCCAGTCCGTAGTTCGCGCTGCCCAACAGAAAGACGGGAGTGAAAATCTGAAAGCTGCCGATGATGCCCATAATGACAACAAAAAGGATCGTCGGCGAAATCAAGGGAATCGTGATCTTCCAGAAGCAGCGCAGCGCGCCCGCCCCGTCAATCGCCGCTGCCTCATACAGCGTCTGCGGGATCCCCTGCAGGCCGGCCAGATAGATGATCATGCCGCCACCGATACCCCACAGGCTCCAGAGGACGAGCGAAGGCTTCGACCAGTCAGGACTGGTCAGCCAGTTCGGGCCGACAATCCCGAAAACCTCGTAGAGCGTCTCATTCAGAAGGCCAAATCGATCGTGCAGGATGAAAATGAATAACGAAACGGAGGCAACGATTGGAACGATGGAGGGCATGAAAAAGACGGTCCGGAAAACAGTGATTCCCCTCGCCTTCTGGTTCAGCAGGACGGCAAGCAACAGCCCGAGAACTACCTGCGGGACGACCGCTGCGCACACATACCAGACCGTGTTGTAAACGGTAAGCCAGAATCGGTCGTCGTCAAACAGAATCCGTCGGTAGTTTTCCACGCCCAGCCAGTTTGCTGGTAAAAGGCTGTCATACTCCGTCAAACTGTAATAAAAGCCGGCAACAAATGGGCCCAGTATGAAAATGAGCAGGCCGAGAAACCAGGGCAGTATGAAGACAATCCCGTCGCGTGCTTCGCGCCGGCGTATCGGGCTTGCCCACACGCTGCGAGGTCTGGCAGAAAGTTCTGTTGTCACTCTGCTATCCGTTGCGGGAATGGCTTCCTGGCTCATTGGCAAATGACCTGTACTGAAATGGCAATTCTGAATCAGCCCGGCCGCGGCGTACCGGTTCTCTACAGGCAAATTACCCCTTAATCCCGGACATGACGACCCCGCGGATAAAGTACTGTTGGAAGAAGAAAAAGACCATAAGTACCGGAATGGTCATCAACAACGCCATCGCCATCATCTCCTGATAGCGGACTTCAGTTCGCTGGATAAACTGCTGCAATCCCAGTGCCAGCGTGAACTTCTCCGGGCTGTTCAGGTAGATGAGCGGCGCAAGAAAGTCGTTCCAGTGATGCAAAAACCCAAATATGGCCACGGTCGAGAGAGCAGGCTTGGAAAGGGGCAGCAGTATCTGATAGTAGATGCGATAGTTCGACGCCCCGTCAATCGTTGCCTGTTCGAATAGCTCCGTCGGCAGCGTCTTGAAAAACTGGCGCAGCAGAAAAATGAAGAATGCCCCGCCGCCGAAATAGTAGGGAACGATCAGTGGCCTGAATGAGTCGAGCCAACCCAGATTCTTGAAGAGAATAAATGTCGGAATCATCGTGACGACGAAAGGC
>VYDA01000354.1 GCA_009843665.1 Caldilineaceae bacterium SB0675_bin_29
TTCCTTGAAGAAGCTTGGCGAGCGACTGCGCCGTGGCGTAATCTCGAATGTCGTTGACAACAGGCGTGGCTCCAGAGTCTCAACTGCAAACAGCGGTATCAACCCGACCATGGACCGGACTTTCAACGGTTTGAAAGTGCCGTCGTGCATGTGCAGCAGGTCGTAATAGAAGCGGTCCTTCTCATCCCAGAGTGAAGCGCCCTCGCCTCGCTCCTCGTTCATGGCCGTGGCGATACGAAGAAAATGCTCGAAGAACTTCGTCGCCATGTCCTGGTAGACTGAAAAATTCGATGACTTGCTCTGATAGACGGAGTCCTGCTCAGCCAGTTCCAAAGCAATCTTCATCATCATCAGACAGTAGAAACCCATCCACGCGGTCCCATCCGACTGGTCGATGCGGCCGCCTTTGGGTAATCCCGCGCTGCGGTCAAAGACGCTGATATTGTCCAACCCCAGGAATCCGCCCTGGAAGACATTGTTGCCGTCCGCGTCTTTACGATTGACCCACCATGTAAAGTTGAGCAATAATTTGTGAAACAGGCTCTCCAGAAAAGGCCGGTCCGGTATGCCGCTCTGCCGCGCGTCGATCTTATAGACCCGCCACACCGCCCACGCGTGTACCGGCGGATTTACGTCCCCGAATTGCCACTCATAGGCCGGCAAAGCGCCGTTGGGATGCATATACCACTCCCGCGTGGAGAGCGTCAACTGGCGCTTCGCGTAGTCGGCATCCACCAGCGCCAGCGGAATGCAGTGAAAGCCGGTATCCCATGTGGCGTACCATGGGTATTCCCACTTGTCCGGCATCGAAATCACGTCGAAATTGTGAAGATGGTCCCAGTCCCCGTTGCGGCCATTCCTGCGCCATTCCGGCGCCGGAAGGATCGGATCGCCCCGTAGCCACTGGGGGATGTCATAGTAGTAAAGCTGTTTCGTCCACAACATGCCCCCAAGCGCCCTGCGCTGGACCCGCTGTTCATCCTTGCTCAACCCCTTTTTCTGTATGGCCCTGTAAAACTCGTCTGAATCGGCGATGCGCTGGCGAAACGCTCTGTCGAACCCTCTGCCAAACGGTTGACGGTGGTTCATATTGGATAAACGCCAGCGGTAGACCCGTGTGCCGCCTGCGGGAACAATGTCGAAGTAGTGGGCCGCCGCTTTCGTGCCCCGGCCCGCTTGATTCACCGCCTCGTGTTCACCATTGATGACAAAGCGGTGAAATGCGTCCTTAACGTAAGGCGTCCGATTTGGCATGCCGAAGAGCAAGGCCGAATTGGAATCGTTTTCAGTGAATAGGATCTCACGGGCATCCTCAACCCAAAAATTGTAGGGTCCCAGAACGGGGTGTTCTGCACTCAGAGTCAGGGTACCGTTCGGTCCTGCTTTCCGGGACAGCCGCGGCTGCTTGCCTACATCGCCCAGAGGCCCGTTTTCATACCCCCAACTCCACGTATTCCGAAACCACAGCGTGGGCATCAGATGAAAACGCGCGCCTTCAGGTCCTCGATTTGTCACGGTGACGCGGGCGAGAATGTCGTTCTCATCTGCCTTGGCGTACTCTACCACTACGTCGAAGTAGCGGTTCTCGTCAAAAACGCCCGTATCCAGGAGCTCATACTCGTCGTCGTCGTACCCGCGCCAGCGGTTTTCTTCCACCAGCTGGCCATAAGGGAAAGCAGCCTGGGGGTACTTGTAAAGCATTTTCATGTAGCTGTGCGTCGGCGTACTATCCAGATAGTAGTAGTATTCCTTCACATCCTCGCCGTGGTTGCCCTCTGGACCGGTCAGTCCGAACAGCCGCTCTTTCAGGATCGGGTCATTTCCGTTCCACAAGGCAATAGCGAGGCAGAGGTACTGATTGCGATCGCATATGCCTGCCAGCCCGTCTTCATTCCAGCGGTAGGCCCGGCTTCGCGCCTGATCGTGAGTAAAGTAGCTCCAGCAGTCACCGTTATGGCTGTAGTCCTCCCGAACCGTGGCCCAAGCCCTTTCACTCAGATAAGGCCCCCAATGCTTCCAGTTGTTCTTCCGCATTCGGTACCATTCCAGGCGCTTATGTTCCGCGGTCTGCGGTATGTTAACCCGTGAAAGCGTTCCGGTTCTTGAAGTCACAAATGCACTCCGCTGTCAGATTTCAACCCGCCGTCCGCTGCGGCTCGACTCGTACGCCGCGTCCACCACTTTGGCGACACGTACAGCGTCCTCGCCCGTGGTCAGTGGCTCGCCCTTTCCTTGGCAGGCACTGATAAAAGCACGCAGGAACGTCTCGCCCGAAGCGCCGCCGTAGGCCGGCGAATCCCCGAACGTGTAGTCAAATGTGCGCCGCGGCGCTGCAGCCCAACTCGGATGGGTGCTTTCGACTTGTATGCTGGTCGGCGTGCCGTTAGAGCTGTAGGTGATACGTCCCAGACGGCCGTTGACGCTGACGTACGTGTCATAACCGCCAACGTTGTGATAACCACCGCCACTCATCGCCAGCATATACCCGGCGTGAAATGTACCGACCGCGCCCGACGCGAACCCCAACGACACCGCAGCTACGTCCTCTACGTCTATATCCTCGCCACTGCGCGTGGCAATCTGCGCGGCCACCGATACGATCCTGTCCTGCGTGATATTCAGGATCTGGTCGATATAGTGACAGCCCAACCAGGAAAGGATGCCTCCGCCGGCCTTATCCATATCGAAAAGCCAGTGACTCGGGTCCCGCACCTGCACCTGCGCAGTCACCATGCGCATCTCAACAGAGACAAGCTCGCCGATCAGCCCCTGCTCGACAATGCGCCGGGCATCCTGGATCGGAGGCAAGGCCCTGTTCTGGTAAAAGACCCCCAATTTGCGCCCCTCGCGCTTGGCTACAGCCGCGACTTCCGCGCTCTCTACAGCGGTCTTGCCGATCGGCTTGTCGGTAATCACGTGCTTCCCCGCCTCCAGGGCGCGAGTGAAGATCGGCGGCCCCAGGTCGTTTCGCAATGCCGCCACCACAAACAGGATCTGCTCCTCTGCCAGCACCGACGACAGGTCGGTCGTCGTCGCGCAGACCTTCTCGCCCTGGTTCTCCAGGGTCGATCTCAAAAGAGCCTCGTCCTCATCCCAAAGTGTGATGCTTGCAATCTCCGGCACCGCCTGAAGCGTGCGCAAGTGGGCCAGTGAGTGAGGATGGGATAGCCCCAATAGGGCTGCGTGTACTTCTTGCATTGGTTCTGGCCTCCACTGAAATGTGTCCGGCTGCTTTGTTTAGCTCGCCGCGTCTTCGAAATGTGCCCGCTTTCCTGGCACGTCAGAAATCCACCCCTGTCTGGGACGGAGGCAGTTCCGGTCCTGAAATGATTTGGTCTGCGGCTTCATACGCGGTAGCGCAAATTGGAAGAATACGTTAGCATATCGTAAAGGTGATTCTACCGCGTGTCAACCTGCAACGAATCCCAGGGACTGCATCCAAATATCGAATATTGAAAGGCCCAGGAGGGATTTCATGTACAGAGCAGCGGTAATCGGTCTGGGACGCATGGGCAGCACGTTCGACGATGAAATTCAGCAGGGCGGCACAATTTTTCTGCCCTACTGCCACGCTCCCAGCTACGTAGCCTCGCCCCACACCGAGTTGGTCGCCGGCGCCGACCTCCATGCCGAGCAAGGCGCCATCTTCGCCGAACGCTGGGGGCTGTCCGCACAGCACATATACAGCAGCTACCGGGACATGCTGGCAGCAGAACGGCCGGATTTCGTCAGCATCTGTACGACCGCACGCCACCGGGCCGCCATTATGAAGGACGCAATCGAGGCCGGCGTCAAGGCGATTTGGGCCGAAAAGCCCATCACCTTGAGCCTCGCCGAAGCCGACGACGTCATCGACCTCGGTGCCCGCAACGGAGTCGCTATCGCCGTAAACTGCTCCCGCCGATACAGTCCATTCCTGTCGGAAGCTCGCCGCATGGCGCAGCAAGGGGAGCTGGGCGAACTCCTGCAGATTACCGCCTACACGGAGTGCTATATTTCTCACAATGGCAGCCATGCCATCGACACGATGCGTTATCTTGTCGACGGCGATGTGAATTGGGTTTTCGGCGAGATGGAGTCGGACGAAGAAGCAGCCGGCGATGAAGACCTGAGGGGCAACGGCTACCTGGCCTTCGACAACGGAGTTCGCGGCTACATTCGCGCCATGTCCACCGGCACCGCGCCATGGGAGTTCGATCTCATCGGCACCGAAGGACGCGTCCGTTCGCTGGCAAACGGCACAGACACACAGTACTATCGTTGGGTTCCAGGCGGCCTGCGTGACGAGGGCCTGCCGGCGCGGGCGCCCTTTCCCTTGCCATTGAGCATTCAGGGCACTGGACTTTCGGTCATTGCCGACCTCGTCAACGCCGTCGAGACAGGTTCTGACCCGCACTGCTCGGCTGAAGACGGGCGCAAAGCGCTTGAAATCGCGATCGCTCTCCGCGAGTCGCACCGCCGGGGCGGTCGCCGCGTCGACCTGCCAGTCGACGACCGTTCCTTGCGCATCCTGTCTGTCGAAATAGGCGGGGATACCGTGCCCGCCCGTGTGCGGCGGCTCCGTCAAGAGCCCGTGGTCGCATAGCAGGGAACGAACAGCCTACCACACGATTTGGGAGAGTTGGGTATGCCAGGGAAGGTCTTTCGAGCCGCCGTAATCGGCCTTGGTCGTATGGGCAGTACATTCGACGACGAAATCACACGGGGCGGACAGTTCTTTATGCCCTACTGTCACGGCCCCACCTATGTGGCTTCCCCCCATACCGATCTGGTCGCAGGCGCCGACCCACACGCAGAGCAGGGCGAGATCTTCGCCGATCGCTGGGGTCTGGAAAGAGGTCAGATCTACGCCGACTACCGCGAGATGCTGGAGGCCGAACGGCCCGATTTCGTGAGCCTCTGTACGACCGCTCGTCACCGCGCCGCCATTATGATCGATGCGATCAATGCCGGCGTCAAAGCGATCTGGGCTGAGAAACCGTTCACGCTCAGTCTGGCTGAAGCCGACGAAGTGCTCGAACTCGGCACACGCAAAGGAGTTGCCATCGCAGTCAACTGCTCCCGTCGCTACAACGTCTTCTTCAATCAAGCGCGCCGCATGGTCGATGAGGGAGAACTGGGCGAGATCTTGCAGATAACCGCTTACACGCAATGCAACCTCTCCCACAACGGCAGCCATGCCATCGACGCCATGCGCTACCTCGTTGGGGGAGACGTGGAGTGGGTATTCGGCGAGATGGAGTCGGACGAAAAGGCCGCCGGCGAAGAGGACCTCATGGGCAACGGCTATTTGGCCTTTGACAACGGAGCGCGCGGTTTCATTCGCGGTACACATACGGGCGCTGCTCCGTGGGAGTTCGACCTGATCGGGACCGAAGGACGGGTCCGCAACCTCGCGCAGGGCATGGAAACCCAGTACTACCGCTGGGTGCCCGGCGGACTGCGTAACCAGGGACTGCCGGCAAGGGCCCCTTTCCCTCTGCCTACGCACATTCCGAGCTCGGGACTCTCCGTAATCGAGGATCTCGTGGATTGCATTGAAACCGGCAGGCAGCCGCGCTGCTCAGGCCAGGATGGCCGCAAAGCACTGGAAATAGCGATTGCCATGCGCGAGTCGCACCGCCAGGGCGGGCGTCGCGTTGACCTGCCCCTGGCCGATCGCTCTCTGCGCATTCTATCGAGCGAAATCCTCAGCGATGCCGTGCCCGCACGAGTTCGTAGAATGCAAAGCAAGTAGGCCGCCGCGATGCAAAACGAGGAGAAGTGAGCCGTTATATCGGCGGCTTTGCCAGTTCAGTGAGAGTTGTGGTTTTCCCAACGCCGCCCCCCAATAGGGGGCTGGCCGCAGCCTCCAGGAGAATCAGCAATGCCCGCAAGAACCTATCGCGCAGCCGTCATCGGTCTGGGGCGAATGGGCAGCACTTTCGACGACGAAATCCGGCAGGGCGGACAGTTCTTCATGCCTTACTGTCACGCCCCTACCTATGTGGCCGCCCCCCAAACCGAACTGGTCGCGGGCGCCGACCCACACGCAGAGCAGGGCGCGATCTTCGCCGAACGCTGGGGCCTCGAAGAAAGGCAGATCTATGCCGACTACCGCGAGATGCTGGAGGCGGAGCGTCCCGATTTCGTAAGCATGTGCACGACCGCGCGTCTCCGCGCATCAATCATGATCGATGCGATCAATGCCGGCGTGAAGGCGATCTGGGCAGAGAAGCCTTTCACTCTGAGCCTCGACGAGGCCGATGAAGTGATCGAACTCGCCGCCCGCAAGGGCGTAGCCATCGCTGTAAACTGCTCCCGCCGTTACAATGTCTTCTTCACCGAGGCCCGCCGCATGGTCGACGAGGGCGAACTGGGAGAGATTTTGCAGATCACCGCCTACACCCGCTGCACCCTCTCCGCCAACGGCAGCCACGCCATCGACACCATGCGCTACCTCGCTGGCGGTGACGTCGAGTGGGTCTTCGGCGAAATGGAGTCCGACGAAAAAGCGGCAGGCGACGAAGATCTGATGGGCAACGGCTACATGGCCTTCGACAACGGTGTGCGCGGCTTTCTACGCGGCACGCCCACCGGCGCCGCGCAGTGGGAATTCGATCTGATCGGTACAGAGGGACGCGTCCGTTCCCTGGCCCAAGGCATGGAGACCCAGTACTACCGCTGGGTCCCTGGAGGGCCGCGCGGCCGCAACCTGCCGGCGCGTGCGCCATTCCCTCTGCCGACAACCATTCCAAGCATGGGCCCCGCCGTAATCGAAGATCTCGTGCAGTGCATCGATACCGGCGCGCCGCCCCGCTGCTCCGACCAGGACGGACGCAAGGCGCTGGAGATAGCGATCGCCATGCGCGAGTCGCATCGTCAGGGCGGCTGTCGCATAGACCTGCCGCTGCCCGACCGCTCCCTCCGCCTGCTCTCGTCCGAGACCGCCAACGATTCAGTGCCCGCCCGTATCCGCAGACTCAGTGGCCAGTGAACTGTACTTCTTCATCTGATACCTCACGCGCCACTGGCCATTGTCTTCTGGAGAAACAATCATGACCGAAAAAACCTATCGCGTCGCCATCATCGGACTGGGTCGGATGGGTAGCACTATCGACGATGAGTTCCCCGACAGGAGTCCGCCCTACTCGGTTGCGGCCTCCTGCAAAGCCAGCGATCGCCTGCAGGTGGTAACGGGTGCCGACATCGACGCCTCCAAACGGGCGGCGTTCTCAGAGCGTTGGGGCGTCGACGCGCTCTACGAGGACTACGTTGAGATGATTCGCCAGGAGGATCCCGATATGGTTGCCGTCTGCACACGCGGCCATCTCCACGCCGAAATGGCGACGCGTGCTGCAGAAGGGGGCGTGAGACGGTTATTCTGCGAGAAGGCGGTCGCCTGCTCAATGGAGGAGGCCGATGGGATCCTCAAGGCGGTCCAGGAAAACGGCTCTCTCTTCAACTCAGGTGTCCTGCGTCGCTTCAATCTGCGCTATCACCAGGCGCGTGACCTAATCAGGAATGGTGAAATCGGAGAGCCCAAGGCCGCCATCCACTACGCCAGCACAAACCTGCTCCACGGCCACATTCACTCCATCGATACATTGAGCTTCCTGCTGGACGATCCCAAGGTCGAGAGCATCTGGGGCGAACTGAACACAGTCGATCATCGAATCCCTGACAACCGCCTCGATGACGACCCGTACGGCATCTTCCAGCTTACCTTTGCCAACGGCATTGCTGCCACCAGTGTCCCCGCCGGCAACTGGGAATTCGAAGTGATGGGCGACGGCGGAAGCGTGCGCGTATTCGACAATGGGACAGGCCTCCAGCTGCGAAAAAACCAGGCTGGCAAGTCGCGCATCGCCGCCGAAGTGCCCGTCGAACTGGTACCTGACCACAGCGCGACGCAGTACTGCCTGGAGGACCTGGTCCTGGCGCACGAAGAGGGCCGCCAAACGCTGGGCCCGGTCGAAGTCGCCCATCACCTCACCGAGGTCTGTCTGGCGCTGGCAGAGAGCCACCGTCAGGAAAAGAGAATCAGCCTGCCGTTGGAAAACCGCTCGCTCTACATCTTTCACCGTTGAAACCCGATGATGCACGAAGCCGGGGCCACTAGGCCCTGATCCAAAAGCTTCACCCAAGTAGGGAGGACGACCATGGACAAAGTGAAAGTCGACGACCGTGACTGGTCCAAACTGAGCTACGGTCAGCATGTTTACCAGCTGGAAGTGGAAGGCTACACCGTCATCCCCGATCTGCTCACGCAAGAGCATCTGGAGACTCTGCGGGCCGAGACCGCCAGGCTGAATACAATCGCAGTGGACTACAGCGTTAAGCAGCAGGTCCGCCCAAAAGCGCAGTTCACAGGCGGCGCCATAACTGCGCTGATCGCCCATCCGCCCACGATCCACTTTCTGGAGCGCCTGTTTGGCGACGACATTGTATTCATGTCTTACGCCTACGCCCGCTCCGAACCGGGCCATCCAGGCATCAGCCTCCACACCGATGGCCAGCCCTACGGATCGAAGATATTTGGCTACGAAGGCAGCTGCCCCTGCATGGTCCGCGTGCTTTACTACCTCCAGGAGCTGACGGAAGAGGTCTCGCCATTTCGCGTGATTCCTCGCTCCCATCTCGTCATGCACGCACACGGCAATCCCTACGTTCGCTATGAGTCCCACCCCGAGGAGGTCATGGTAACCGCCGCGGCCGGTTCGGCAGTGCTGATCAACCATCGGGTCTTCCATGGAAACTTTCCTAACGTGGGAGAGTATGCCCGCGAACTGCTGGCAATCGCATATCGCCCTGCCTGGGCTGGTCCGGTCGAAGAGGAAGTAGATCAGTGGCCGGCTGAAGAAGTGGCGAAACTGTCGCCAGATGTCAAACGATTCTTCATCGACCGCAACACGCGGAAATGGGACTACGGCGGCGGCAACAAGCCGCCTGACATGGCCAGCGAGGCTCCAGGCATCAACCCCAGCCGCTGGGAACTGGCTTAGCGCACTACCGCTGAGTCGCTCGCTGCTTGCTCACACGAAGGCAGTCCGATTTCCGCTGGCTTGGGACAGGAGGGCCGGATGCAGATTCCTGGTGAAACCGTAGAAGTTCCTGAGATCCCGTGGCAGTCCACCGTCGAACTGCCTGCGCACAGCAGCGCCGTGATCGTCGTCGACATGCAGAACGACTTCGTCAAGGAAGGTGGCGCCCTGGTCGTGCCCGACGCCGCCTCCACACTCGACAATCTGCAGAGCCTCTTGGCCCGCGCCCGCCGCGCCGGCGTGCGTATCGCCTACA
>VYDA01000177.1 GCA_009843665.1 Caldilineaceae bacterium SB0675_bin_29
CTTCGACACCGACGTGAATGTCGCCGCCCTCGGCGAGCACACTTGGGGCGCGGCGAGTGAGGTGGATACTTTCGTCTACCTTACCATTGGTACCGGGATCGGCGGCGGAGGCATGGTCGATGGCAAGCTGCTGCACGGCCTGATCCACCCGGAAATGGGACACATAGCAATCCCCCACAACTGGGATCGCGACGCCTTCGCCGGCACCTGCCCCTTTCACGGTGACTGCTGGGAAGGTCTGGCCAACGGGCCCGCTGTCGAAGCACGTTGGGGACAACCGGGTGAACTGCTCCCTCCCGATCACGAGGCCTGGCCACTGGAAGCGCACTATCTCGCTCTGGGCGTCACCAGCATTATGATGATCATGTCTCCTCAGCTAGTAGTGATGGGCGGCGGCGTCATGGAGCAGCAGCATATCTTCCCACTCGTCCACCGTGAGGTGAAGTCACTGCTCAATGGTTACATTCAAAGTCCGACAATTCTGGAGGAGATTGAAAGCTACATCGTACCTCCGGCTCTGGGAGGACGCTCCGGTGTGCTGGGCGCGATAGCCTTAGCCAATCGGGCCCTCCAGGAATCGTAAACTGCCGGTGTACGCCTAATAGACATCCACACCTGTTCACCTGCCTTGTATGACCGTCCCTTTCGACCCCACCGAGCATCCCCACCGCCGCCGCAATCTGCTTACCGGGGAGTGGATTCTCGTCTCCCCCCATCGAATGAAACGCCCCTGGCAGGGCCAGACCGAAACGGCAACTCCCCTTTCCCTGCCACGGTACGACCCGTCCTGCTATCTCTGCCCTGGCAACGAACGGGCCGGTGGACTGGTCAATCCGAACTACACGCACACCTTTGTCTTCGAAAACGATTTCGCCGCATTGCGCACCGACACACCGGATGGTACGGTTCAAACCAACCGTTTCTTTCAGTCGCAGGCCGAAACAGGAATCTGCCGCGTCGTCTGCTTCAGCCCCAGGCACGACCTGACCCTGGCGCGTATGGATCTGCCTGATATTCGCCGCGTAGTGGACCTCTGGACGGAACAGGTAGAAGAGCTTAGCCAGCACGAAGAGATAGGTTACGTCCAACTCTTCGAGAATCGCGGCGCCATGATGGGCAGTTCCAATCCGCACCCTCATGGACAGGTCTGGGCTACCCGCCGCATACCGACTGAGCCAGCCAAAGAAGATAGGGAGCAAAGGGTATATTTCGAAAGCCAGGGCGCGCCTTTGCTTTTGGACTACCTTTACGCCGAATTGGAAGCCGGGGACAGGGTTGTTGTGGAAAACAGGGACTGGGCCGCGGTAGTTCCCTTCTGGGCCGTATGGCCGTTCGAAACGCTCCTACTGCCTCGGCGCCACTGCCAGCACCTGGGTGACCTTGCCCCCGAAGAGCGAAACGCCCTCGCCGATCTCCTAAAACGCCTCTTGATCATCTATGACAATCTTTTCGAGACCAGCTTCCCCTATTCAATGGGCTGGCACGGAAAACCGGCCACGCCTGGCGACCACTCCCATTGGCAACTTCACGCCCACTTCTACCCGCCTCTACTGCGCTCATCTACCATCAGAAAATTCATGGTCGGCTACGAAATGCTGGCGACCCCCCAGCGCGATCTCACCGCCGAGCAGGCCGCGCAACGCTTGAGAACGCAACGCGAAACACACTACTTGGACCGCTGACTACCATCGCCGTCGCTTCGATAGGCCTCTCTCGCAGCCAGATAGGCGTCCCCTCCATGGCAATCGTTGATCACGATCAAAGGGAACTCCTCCACCTCCAACTCACGAACCGCCTCACTCAACAGATCGGGATAGGCCAAAATCCGGCTGCTGCGTATCTGCCGCGCCAGCAGGGCAGAAGCGCCCCCAATAGCCCCAAAATAGACCGCCCGATGGCGCACGAGGGCCTCTTTCACCTCCTCTGAACGACTTCCCTTGCCAATGAGACCGGCTACACCTCGCTCCAGAAGAGGCAAAGTATAAGGGTCCATGCGTCCGCTCGTCGTGGGCCCCGCCGGTCCGATGATCGAGCCCGGTTTAGCCGGTGCCGGTCCTACGTAGTAGATGACCTGGCCCGCCAATGGCAGCGGCAGCGCCTCACCCCTTTGCATAGCCGCCACCAGCCGCTTGTGGGCCGCATCCCGGGCAGCGTAAATCTTTCCCGTCATGACGACCCGTTCACCAGCCTGCAGCGACTTTACCGTCGCCTCGTCTAGAGGCGCCTGTACAGTCCTTGCCATTACAACTCCAGTGTTGCGCGCCGTGGCGCAGAACAGTTCAGGTTCACTGCAATGGGCAGGGCGGCAATATGCGTCGCCAAGACCTCGACGTGCACGGCCAGCGCGGTTACAACGCCGCCCAGTCCTTGTGGTCCGATCCCGAGTCTGTTGATCGCCTCCAGCATCTCGGCCTCAAGTTTCGCCACATGCGGTTCCGGATTCTGGCCGCCGATCGGACGCAGAAGGGCTTTCTTTGCCGCCAGCCCCACAGTGTCGAGCGAGCCGCCGATGCCGACTCCCACGATCAGAGGCGGGCAGGCGTTTGGCCCCGCACTCTCGATTGTGTCAAGCACGAACTGCTGTAGACCTTCTTCGCCAACTGCCGGTGGAAACATCTGGACCCGGCTCATCAATTCCGCCCCAAAGCCCTTCTGCAGCGTGCTGATGCGCAGACCATCTCCCGCAACGATCTCCCAGTGAATCAGCGCCGGCGTGTTGTCGCCAGAATTGACTCGTAGCAGCGGGTCGCTCACAACCGACTTTCGCAGGTCGGCATAGGCATCGCGCGTCGCATCCTGCAACGCCGCTTCTATCCCTCCCCCACTGAAATGCACCTCCTGGCCCACTTCCACAAACAGAATCGCCATACCCGTATCCTGGCAGGTGGGTATCGTCTCAGTTTCGGCGTAGGCGGCATTATCCAACAGGAGTTCGATGACATCCTGGCCTGTCGGCGAAAGTTCCTCTTGACGCGCCGTTCTCATCGCCTCCAGATAGTCTTCGGGCAAGCTGTGCGCAGAATGGCGCAGCAGTTCACCGACCGACCGTCTCACATCACCGACATCAATTTTTCGCAACTCTACATTCTCCTTCTGTCTGAGAATAGGCGCTAGTACCCGATTCCTCAGGAACGAATCTGCCTTCCACTCTAGCCGCCTGGCGCCTCAGTTACCAATTCTCACCCATTTCCTGAATGCATCTGCCAGTTCTGCATAGCGCGGGTCTCCGGGAGCCAGTTCTGCCGCCTTCTCCAGTCCCGACAGAACGGCAGGATCATCTCTCTTGAGCAAGAAACGTCCCCAGGCGACCAGCGCTTGAATATCCGCTCTTCCGGGCTGCACAATTAGCGCGCTATTGCCGTACTGAATTAGCAAGTGGCCAACCGTCTGTTCGAATCCATATGCTTCTGAACTGGCGGGAATCGGCGTATCGCCGAATAAGGTCGAAGGGTCCATCGACCACAAGACCTCGAAAGAAAAGTCCCAATCACCGGCAAATACATGGCTCAGAAGTGGGAACGGACTGACCAGTGCAAGCTGGCGGCTGACCTCAAGATGATGGCGAATCCAGAGTGCGTTCCAATTTACCGAAGGGTCTGATGGCGCCGCGATCTCCGCACGCTCAATCTCGTCGAGCGCGTCCGCGTACAGTCCCGCATCGGCCAGCGCCAGGGCATGGCTGTTGATAGCGCGCAAGTGGAGTGGTCGGTCTTCCGGTAACAACCTTGGAGCAGCCTCAGCCAGTTTCTCGCCATCCCACTGGAAGAACCGCGCTTGGTAGAGTTGCAGGCCGCAGGCGTAACAGAAAATGTATGGATCACTGTTGTTGAGCAAGAGATCCATCTGGCCGTCACCATTCAGGTCTGTCACCGATCCTGCATCTGGGATACTGTTGAAACTGCTGATGAGGAGCGACAACCCCAGGCCGTCCCAGCGCAGTACTTCAAGACAACCCCCGTGCGCGCCTGCCCCGCCTTGGACGGCCAGCCAGACGCCGGTAGGTTCAATCGCTACCTGTTTCAGTGAGTGTTCGTCGAGGTAGTTAACACAGTCCAGTTCCACACGGTCCAACTCCAACCAGCCGCCCTCACGAGCCTCGTGGATCGACACCGTGTGCATCGCAGATCTGCTCAGTGGCGGGAGGCCGAAGGTATACGCGGCGAAAAATGCCGCCTCTCCTTCTGTTTGCAGCTGCTGCACTGCCACGCCCCGCGAAGAGTCCTGTGCCGACCCGTATTCGCCGGCAAGCTGGCTTTGCAGCACCTGCGTATCGGGAAGTGGAGTCGCGGTAGGCGCCAACGAAACGCCGCTTGCCCCATCCTCGAAGGCTCTCGCCAGTTTCTCAAAGCGTTCGTCGGCCGTCGCCAGTTCCGCTGCCCGCTGCAATCCCGACCTGACCGCAGGGTCATCTGGATTGATCAAAAAGCGACCCCAGGCGCCCAGAGCGTGGACAGCCGCCCGTTCGGGTTGCAGCGCCAATGCGGTATCGGCATATTGGGCAAGGAGTACGCCTACTCGATGCTCAAACCCCGAGGCCGCCGAATTTGGCGGGATCGGTTCGTCGCTGACCAGTGTCAGCGGGCCTACCTCCCACAACGAAGTAAAGGCCTCTTCCCAGTCGCCGGCGAATACGTGGTTCAATAGAGGATACGTGCTGGCAGATGCCTCCTCCCGACTGGCCGTCAGGTGGTGACGGATCCAGATCGCATTCCAGGCGACGATTGCGTTCTCAGGCGCAATAGCCTCTGCCTCTTCGATCTGCTCCAGCGCGTCCGCGAATAGACTGGCGGCCGCCAGCTCTGCCGCTCGATCGTTGAAGGCGCGCAGTTCTGGGGGCAGGTCTTCAGCCAAAGGAGTTGGCGTAACCTCCATCAATGACTTCCCGTCCCAATAGTAGAGTTGCGCCCAATACTGTCGAACACCGCAGGCGTAGCAGAAGATGTAAGGATCGCTGTTATTCAATAACAGGTCCAGCCGGCCGTCCTCGTTTAGGTCAGTGAGCGAACCGGCATCGGGACTGCTGCTGAATCCGCTGATGATGACCGAAAGTTTCTCGCCGTCCCAACGCAACAATTCGAGGCAGCCGCTGTGCGCGCCGACGCCACCGGTAACCGTCAGCCAGACGTTTGCTGGGTCGATGTTTACCTGTTCGACCGAGAATTCATTCAGATATTCGGCGCATTCCAAATCCACGCGGCCCAATGTCTTCCAGCCTTCCGGCAAGGCCGCATGGATAGAAACCTTCTGTCTGAATGATGGATCGTCTGGAGGAAAGCCGTACGTGTGGGCTACAAAGAGAGCTTCTTCACCGCCTGTGTTCGCGACCGGTTGCACGGTCACTAGCGGTCCAAGGTCCTGGACTAAACCGTATTCGGCGGCAAGTTGGTTCGCCAGTTCCTCCAGTTCGGCCGCATCAGGTGAGCGTCCGGAAACTGCAGGTGTTGCCGAAACAGGCCACATTACAGGCTGCGCACAGCCGCTGAGCAGAAGCGCCAGCGCAAGTGCCAAAGAGAATACGCGCCGCAGGGGAGGTCCTGGCATTGTATACTCCTTCAGTCAGCCAAATTGATGCCGTGTCTATTCAAAATTGTAGGACCATACCCGGTCCCTGTACATTCGACCAGTCCAGGCTTCGTTTACGAAACTGGTCAACGCGTCTGCAAACCCATTGCAGGTTGACTAAGAGTCCTCTTGCCAAAACGTTGGCACCATTAACTCGCTCTCAATCTGTGGTCTACCCTCCAACGACTATAGGCACCGGTGCAGTTCCAAACGGCCTTCAATTCCCTTTGGTACGTGAACACCGCCCTCACCCACCCGCAGTGCAAGACGTCCTATTCCATCTCTGATGTTATGAGTTAGATGAAGTGGAGTCGGACAATGTATGCCTGTGCACACAATTCTGGGATAATGCCTGCACAGGTCTGCCTGATGAGCGTCGCCTCGAAGGAGTAACGACCGCCCTGCCTGACTATATCACGGGATCAGGTGCCGTCCAAAGTGCCCCCCTCAGGGAACAAACGCCATCTGTCAGTGCTCAAGACCTGCCATTACGGTATCGGGCCCGGTACTCCCTCTTTCCGCATTATGAATAACACCTCTCTGATTGAAGCCCTGCGTAGCAACTACATCGAATATTTCCGTCTCTTTCACAACCAGCATGGTATCCGGGTCCATGTTGACCAGGAGACCGCGTGGATAGTCGCCAACGGGCCGCCCGGAAACCACATTCTTCGCACCAATCTTCCTTCCGCTGACACCGAAGAAAGCATTGACGCCCTGCTTTCCAGGATCAGCAGTCAGACGGGCGGAATTCGCTGGCTGCTCTTCCCCCAGGACAGACCCGGAGACCTACGCGACAGGTTGAAGCGAAGAGGTCTGATTACGGGGCGAGGCGACCTGTGGATGTTCCGCCAGCTGCAGCACCTTCCCCAAAGCAGGCCTCCTTCCTCGCTGTCCATCTCCCCTGTCCGCGATCTGCCTGACTTAAGGGCTTGGTGGACCGCTTCCGCCCTTGGCTTCGGCACATCCCAGCGCGCCGCTCAGCGCTGGTACGATGCCTTCCGCCGCAATGGTCTCGGCCGCAGACCCCACGTCACCAACTACGTTGGCAAGATCGACAAAACCGTGGTAACCACGGCAACCCTGATCCTTACCGCCGGCATTGCAGGAATCTACGATATTTCCACGCCTCCGCAATACCGAGGCAACGGCTTCGCCACTGCACTCGTTAACGGGCTTCTGACACAGGCCCGGAGCCAAGGGCACGCCTACGCCGGACTGCAAACGGGCGACGCAGAGCAGTTCTACCAGAGTCTGGGCTTCAACACCGGTTTTCAGGAAGAGGAGTTCTTCTGGGCAGCAGATCAACCAGGAAGCTAACTGGGAACACGGCCGCCCAAAAAATTGGGAATGGTCGACCGTCTGTTACACTGAAAGCTACTGACTTATTGCCTCGTTCTTGAGGGGTTCAATAGAGAGGACCGGGATGAACGATTCGGTTGCCGGCGCGTCGGTCGCCGGCACGGCGGAACCACCGCGCCCTTCCGCGCAAAAGCGAGTATTCAATCTGGCTTGGCCTGTCATCGGCGAAAGCTTTCTTGAGACAATGCTGATGATCGTCGATACCTGGATGGTTGCCCAGTTGAGCACTGCGGCAATCGCCGGCGTCGGCGCGTCCGTGCAGGTCCTCTTCTTTATCATAGCCGCGCTGGGGGCACTGAGCGTAGGTAGCAGTGTACTGGTCGCGCAGGCATTCGGCGCCGGCAAGCTCGGCGAGGCCGCACGGCTGGCGCGTCAGTCGATCGTCTGGAGCATTATTCTTTCGCTCCCTCTGGCAGTAATCGGGTTCTTCCTGGCTGGTCCGGTAATCGCACTGTTCGGCGTTGAGGCGGACGTGGCCCGCATCGGCAAGGAATACCTCCAGGTCACGATGGCAACGGTCGTCGTCCTGATTGTACTGATGATAGGTGGAGGCGCGCTCCGTGGGCTGGGCGATTCTCAGACTCCCATGCGAGTGACGGCACTGGCCAATTTCGTAAACGTTTTCTTGACATACGGATTGATTTTCGGCGTGGCCGGCCTCCCCGCACTTGGAGCTGTAGGCAGCGCCTGGGGCACCTTCCTCTCCCGCTTGCTGGCTGCCGTCATTCTCGTGATCGTAATGTGGCGTGGTCGCCAGGGAGTCTCTATTTCCGGGGGCAGCAACTGGCTGCCCGAAATTGGCGTAGCCTCCTCAGTTCTTCGTATAGGGGTACCGGCCGCCTTGGAGCAGCTTCTCACTTCTGCTGCCTTTACCTCGATGACTGCGATCGTCGCCACACTGGGTACTGCCGCCTTGGCCTCCCACCGCATTGCCTTCAACGTCCTTTCTCTGTCCTTCCTGCCCGGCTTTGGGTTCGCCATTGCCGCCACCGCTCTTGTTGGACAATCTGTGGGCGCGCGCGAGCCGGAGGAGGGGGCAGAAGCTGCGGCAATCGCTACGCGCTGGGCAGTCGCATGGATGGCAGCTATGGGAGTCGTCTCATACTTGCTGGCAGAACCGATTATTCGACTGTTCAGCCAGGAAGCTGCTGTTGTAAACGCCGGCGTTGCTGCAATTCAGGTGGTGGCCTTGGCCCAACCCTTCTGGGCAATACTATTTGTTCAATCGGGTGCCCTGCGCGGAATGGGCAATACCGGCTTTCCCCTGCGAGCAAATACCGCGGGCATCTGGTCTACCATGATAGTCGCCTGGTTGGCGGTAAATTATCTCGATGGTGGTATCGCTCACGTATGGGGTGTCTTTCTCATCACTTCTCCTGTCATGGCGATCGTTCTCTGGAAACGCTTCAGACGGGCCGTCAGGGAGTGGTCGGAACAGGTAGAAGGGGGCTCCCAAAACTTCGGGCAAACAGAGGTAGCCGTTTCCCAGTGAAATCCCAATCGGGACGAACTCACCTGGCCATGCATAGCCGCTGGCATGCTAACGGAGCGTCCCCTTCATCGCCAGGAGGTCCGGCGAAGAGCCTCCGAATCCTACTCTGATCCCGTCCGGCAAATTGCATGTAGCATTCGGCCGTTCAAGTAACCGCTAACACCGTAAAGTGAAACCTCACACTATTTTCTGCTCACTCTATATTGTGGCCGGTTACTGGACCACTCTTGTCACCGGCCAAACAGGTCCTGACAAATGAGCCCGGAATACCCGATACCCTCTGCCCATCATAGAGTAGAAGAGAAAATCCGCCGCAGCCATTTCATCACCACGGTGGGCCCCGCCTCCACCGTCGAGGACGCTAGGGCTTTCATCAAGGACATGCGGGCAGAGTTCGATACAGCCAACCACAACTGTTGGGCCTATGTCGTCGGCCCGCCCGGATCAACGGGTCATGCCGGGATGAGCGATGACGGCGAACCGCACGGCACTGCCGGCCGGCCAATGCTCACGGTCCTCCTTCACAGCGGAATCGGTGACATTGTCGCGGTGGTTACCCGTTACATCGGAGGCGTAAAACTGGGCAAAGGCGGACTGGTGAGGGCCTACAGTGGGGGAGTCAAGACCGCCTTGGAGACCCTTCCTCGATGCCAGAAGATGCAAATGGCGGAAGTGGAGACGGTCATCGGCTACAGCGAGGTAACTCTCTTTCAGCGCATGCTCCCGGAATTCTCCGCCGAAATCGTCGATTCCGATTTCGCCGTCGCCGTATCATTTCAGCTGAAGATGCCGGCGAAGTACGTCGAACAGTTCAAAGTTCGCGTGGCCGATCTGACGAACGGTCAGGGTC
>VYDA01000004.1:0-1801 GCA_009843665.1 Caldilineaceae bacterium SB0675_bin_29
ACCCGGAACTATCCCCCTCACGGAATTTCTGGAGCGGCAGCATGCCCTATAAATATCCCTAAATTTCTAAATTTGACATTGTCAGCCTAAAATATTAATTTGTCTGACATTAGAGACATGCAATGAGCGATGGACCCCATAGAAGCCTCAACATGCCGTCTGGCTGGAGGCAATTCGCGGAGCGCGCCGACAACAAGGCATACGCGCCCGAAGAGGTGCGTGACGCCCTCCCGAAAGCGTTAGAGCAGGATTGGCACGCCGAAGTCCCGGACAGCGTGATCAATAAGGTCGGTGGCATACTTGATAATCAAAACTCCCTGTTTGGCGATCAGCGAGCCGAACAGCTTGAGGCCCTGCGTGGGGAAACAGCCGGTTATCCTCTTGGCAATGCATTCCTAGATCACGCGATTCAGGCAGCCTATAGGGGGCTCAGCGGTCCTGAGGCACTGAGGGAAGCGGTCAGCAACGCTCTATCCGACCGCGCGGCGCGCGGTGCCCGTCAGGTCGAAGAGCATTACTATCGTAAATCCGTGCAAGGTCGCGCCGCTTATGTGCGCGAACGAATCGAAGCTGGAGTGACCCAGTCGGATATGGCCAGCATCGCTGGGCGACTCGTCGGTACTGACGCCAGCAAAAGGCCACTACGGCCCGCAAAGCAAATTGGCCTTGATGATGGGGTGCGGCTATAATGGGACAGGCCGCTACGAGCACTACGGAACTGCCTTTACACCGCGTCGACGTAGTGGAGCAAGGGGTAGTAGCGCAGCAGGGCCGAATTCGGTGCGAGATCGGGAAAAACCTAGAGTTCGACACGACGAAACTGGAAGCTTATTGCTTCGCCAACTGGGACAAGCGAGTCTTTGACGCTTTCGTACTCGCTGCAGCCGTCCAGTTCTGTGATCACACAAAACGCCGTCCTTCGATCCGCTGGGGACGAGAAATCGACCTACGCGTACCCGTCCACGATCCGGCGCATTGGCGTTCGGCAAAGGTTTCAGAGGCGTTGCACAGCACGCTGGAATTCCTGACCGGGGATCGGTGGCACCTTGAATTCGTTGAAAGACACAAGCCTGAATCTGCCATCCGGCCGGGGAGATTCAATCTGCCGGACAGCGAGGGCGTCATCATCGCATTTAGCGACGGCCTTGACTCCCACGCGGTGGCTGGGCTGACGGAGCGAGAACACGGGAACAAGCTAACCCGGGTCCGGCTTGGTTCTCGATTCCCTGACAGACGACAGCGCATCCCCTTTGCGAAGGTGCCTTACCATGTGGACTACGGCAGTGAGGGCTCTGTGGAAACCAGCGCTCGGTCGCGCGGGTTCACGTTCGCGCTGCTGAGTGGGATTGCGGCTTACTTGTCCCGGTCCCAGCTAGTGATCGTACCTGAAAGCGGCCAAGGGATCTTAGGACCGGTCCTTGTTCCGGTCGGCCAAGCTTATGAGGATTACCGAAATCATCCTCTCTTCACGAATCGCATGGAAGCGTTTCTTTTTGCCCTATTCGGCCACAAGGTTCGCTATACATATCCACGCCTATGGAGTACCAAAGCCGAAACGATTGCGGAGTTTATTGCCGCGTGCCCAGACGACGACATCTGGGCACAAACGCGTTCATGCTGGCAAGGACAACGGCATGCCTCAGTATCCGGACGGTTGCGCCAATGCGGAGTCTGTGCTGCCTGCATGCTCAGACGTATGAGTGTGCATGCAATCGGTGGTACAGAAGATAAAGAGACTTATGTCTGGGAAGATTTGAGCGCCGAGCGGTTCGAAGATGGTGCCGCCGAAGAATTCAAAAAA
>VYDA01000004.1:1811-9210 GCA_009843665.1 Caldilineaceae bacterium SB0675_bin_29
GGACGCTTCATCTCGATCACCTAGCCGGTCTGTCGCATTCACGGGCAAGTCAGATCCCGCTCGACCGCCAAGTCTTCCAACTCAGCCGATCTATCGCACTTTCAGAGCAAGAGATACGGCAAAAGCTGGAACGGCTACTCACGCAGCACAGAAAAGAATGGAAAGACTTTCTTGAATCCTTGGGGGCACGATCATTCGTGTCTCAGTGGACTTTGGAAGGACCATGACATGTGGCTGGACGAACTGAGCTTTCATGATGTTGGCGAACGATTGCGGCTTGCCCGCGAAACTGCCGGCATAACGCAGGCCGATGCGGCGACCTTTCTCAATGTCGCCCGGACGACGCTGCTCGCCATTGAGAAAGGCCAGCGTCGTGTCCGACCTGACGAACTCCAGCAGCTAGCCCGTCTTTACCATACGTCAGTCAATGCGCTCTTACGACGCGAGTCCATATACGTCGATTTCGTACCACGATTCCGAAGGCTTAGCACAAGCACCGACGAAGTGACCGAGGCGGCAGCACACTCGCTGACCAACTTGGTCCAAGCCGAAGTCGAACTCGAGAATCTTCTTGGTATCAAGCGGACGCACAACTAACCGCCAGAGCGCTCCATCATGCCGGGCGATGTGCGTATCCAAGCGGAAAACGATGCAACGGAGCTTCGCCAGTGGCTCGGTCTAGGACTCGCCCCGGTTCGGGACTTGGTGAGCCTCTTAGAACTGGATCTTGGCGTGCGTGTCTATGTGCGTGGACTCGCCCCTAGCGTTTCCGGACTGTTTGCCTATGACGATGAACTCGGAGCCTGCATACTGCTCAATGCCAATCATCCACGTGAGCGCCGGGCGCAAACGGCGGCCCATGAACTGGGTCACTTTTTGGCGACACGCCACAAGGCCAAGATCTTGCACACCGACGAAGAGTACAACTCACGGGAAGAACGCTACGCGAATGTGTTTGGGCGCGCCTTCCTGACGCCGGCGCGCACCGTCATGCTGAGATTCCACGAAATTACGGCAGGCTCTTCACACCTTACGCGGCGCCATGTCATTCTGTTGGCTCACGCATTCGGCGTTTCGCGCGAGGCTATGGTCCGGCGCCTGGAGGAGCTTCGCCTGACCAAACCAGATACTTGGGACTGGTTCGTGGCCAATGGTGGCATTACTAACACGCAGGCTCGCGAGGTTCTTGGCGATTTGTTCGCTACTGATACGGACAAGCATGAGGCAGACCAACCCACGACGCTACGGCTGAGCCTACTAGCCGCCGAAGCATGGCGTCAGGACCTACTCAGCGAGGGTCAGCTCGCCCGCCTGTTGCATCTTGACCGTCTTGGTTTGCGCGAAATTTTGGACAATGTGGAGATCGAACGGAGCGAGGCGGATGGAATGCCGAAGCTGGCTGAATGATCCCACGGTTCTTATTGTCGCTGATGCTAGCGTCGTGATTAATTTGAACGCGACGGGGTGCTCCGGGACCATATTGGATGCCTTGCCAAACAGGTGCGCCGTCCCTGAGCAAGTTGCACTTGAACTTGAGGATGGACGACGGAACGGGCACAATGACGCGGATGGTCTCGATGAGCTTGTCGCTGCATGTCAGGTTGAAATAGTTCGTCTCTCAAATCATGGGCTTCAGCATTTCAGGACCCTCGTTTTAGGCCCGGCGGCACAGACGCTCGATGACGGCGAGGCGGCCACAATTGCCTATGCGCTGGAGCAAAACGCAGTGGCCCTGATCGACGAACGTAAAGCAAACAGGCTCTGCTCGGAGCGTTTTAATGCATTGCATATCGGGTGTACCGTTGACGTTCTGATGCACGCCGCGATTGAGGCAACCCTCGGTCGTATCGGACTCGCTGAAGCCGTTTTCAATGCATTATACAACGGTCGGATGCGCGTACCAGCACATCATGTAGGTTGGGTTGTCAATCTGATAGGCTCTGAGCGTGCGGAACAGTGTGCTTCTTTGCCCAGATCAGTTCGGCGCGTTGAGGTTTTGTGAATGATGGAGACTTCTGTGCAGGGGCTGTATGAGCATGGTATTGTCGTAGAGAGCGAGATGGCTCCTCTCCTAAAACCAGCACTAGTGTTATTTGGTCAACAGGATGTCCGCTGCAGCGGTCGGAAGTCAGCGTTTGAATTTCACACCTAGAGGTTGGCCGCACCATTCCCAAGGTCCGACGCCGAGTACTTGGAAACCCTTTGACTACTCTGCGAGTATTGCGATTGAGGCAAGGACAATCGGCCATAGAAACACCTAATTGCCCAGTTGCGGGAGCTAGGAATTGCTGAGTGATAAGGAGATTTGAAATGACGAGCGTACAGATTCAGTGGGATGACTATGAAGAACTGGTCAAGGACATATACGAAACTCTAGGGAAAGCCCATGGCGTAACAATCGAATGTTGGGGCGCGAAGTGCCGCCGCACTGGCAAATCTGGTGCAAGTTATCAATTCGATGTGCTGACGACACACAGTGACGGAGTACATCAATACCGTACCGCCATTGAATGTAAATACTGGAACAAAAAAGTAGACCGGCGTGTCATCAATGAACACGTCCAGCTAGTGCAAGAAGTACAAGTCGACAAAGGCGTGGTGGTTTCAAAATTGGGGTTTTCATCTGACGCCAAAAAGGTGGCCACGGCGAATAATATAGGTCTTGTGGAGCTCAGAAGGCCGCTGGATAAGGACTGGGAAGGAAAAATCAAGGACATCCACATCAAGCTATCTATTGATCAGACAGAAATTTACGATTTCTCATTCACCATTCTGCAGCGAGCAGGCGACGACAATACTCTCCAAAGCGGCCCCCTACACTGCCCTATCCTACCGAATCAGATTACTGTTGAAACACCAAATCAGGAAGCAGAATCATTGAAGAAACTGGTCGACCAAGAGAGAAGAAAGGACTCGACAGGGACTGAATTCGAAATACAATTTCCAGAAGGTTCCACTTTGATAGCACCAGACTATCCTGACTCTCTCCATGGACAACGAATAGGCGGAGTAAGTTTCAAAGTCAGATACAATCCGCCGTTGGAGAGAAACATCGTAATTCGTGGTCAAGACCACGTCTATATGATAATGGATAGTATTTTTGATGGACGTCGTTATACAATATCGCCAGAAGGGGAGATAACAGAAAATCTGCCACTTGATGAGGGTGACTACTAATGGGATGGTTTATAGGCAAGTATTGGGAGTTTCTTACGAAGGATCTGCAAACGCTCTTCAGGGAGCTTCCCGACCCGTGCAAATGTCTGTCGCCTTGACAGAGAATCTAAAAAAGGGACTTTTTTCTGGGACTTATATACCTGAGTGACCAGAAGTGTTAAAAATTGAGGGCGGTAGATTTTTACCACCTCGGTGCTTGCGTATTGAAACTCTTTTTTTAGCTCCTTTTTCACTCATAACTAGCCGAAAGGAGCTAGGACATGCGATCATTCCATATTTCTCCTGTTATTAAAAGATTCAAGTTCCTCAATAAATGCGTCTTTGGCCTTGCTGTCTTTGGGCAAAAGATTGTCAATTTCCTCTTTAGAAATACTGATATGGGGAGGGATACTCTGAACTCGTCTTATGATTTCTCTGGCAAACATGAATCTACCGTAGAGCGTGCTAAGAAAGTCCGTGAGGATGCGCTCAGACTCTACGAGATGATCCATAATCTCTAGCTTCTCTTTGAGTTCGTCGATTTGCGCTTGTATATCTTCGGCCATTGTCCTGTCTCCTTGTATGCAGGGAGTCAGAACCTAGCCGTATCGACGGCAGGCGCAAGTCCCTAGAACTTGCTTTCTTCCCTGTATTTCCGTTCTTGTTCTCCCGTCACGACCCGGGCAGACCCGCTTGTCGGGTAGCCTGCCGAATACAAGAGCCAGTTAAAGGACGGACTTGCTACCCGGCCTTGGTGAATACGTAGGACATCCCGCATCAATCTGCGTGGGTCGTGACAACTGCCCGGCCCCCTCGGGGGCCGCAACGTCAACCTCACACAGGGAGATATGGGAATGAGATCGAGCCTAGTCCTAGGTTTCGTCCTGCTTGTTGCTTGTGCCAAGAGCCCCACGGCACCCGATCCTTCCGTAGAGATCGAAGAACCTACCCCGGAGCCCATACCCGAACCCAAGCCCGACCCCCTCACACCCGAGGAGGGCCGTGCCCTGTTGCAAGAGGCGGGCGTGCCCTACTCCCAGGCGTCTTTCCTGTCGGCCGCGGGCGCAGGCGACCGCACCCTCGTGGAGGCGTTTGTGGCGGCCGGCATGGACGTGAATGTCCAAAACGAAGACGAGGGCTACGACACCGCCTTGATGCGGGCGTCGGCGCAAGGTCACCTGGAGGTGGTGCAGTACCTGCTCAGCGAGGAGGCCAACTCCAACCTGACCAACGGCCGGTGCGCCGGCCACATAGCTTTCCCCGACCTGGCCGTCGAGGCCCGCGACTGCGCCAAGCAGACGGCCGTGATGTGGGCGGCCCACGGCGGCCACCTCGACATCGTGCGCGCCTTGGTCGAGGAGGGCAGGGCGCGGTTGATTAACTACGGCGCATGGATCGTAGCGCACGAGGGGCCCGACACCCCCTTGATGCTGGCGGCAGCGGCTGGCCACCTCGACATCGTCGAGTACCTAGTGCCGCACGTGTCGTCGCGTCTGACCTCGATGGGCAACTACGGCACCATCGTGGACGGGGGCCGCCACGCCCTGATGTGGGCGGCCTACGGCGGCCACCAAGCGGTGGCGGCCTTCCTGCTGACGCAGGGGAGCGGCTCGGGCAAGATCGAGATCAACCCGCCTAAGCCATTGGGGGCGGTACGCGGCGAGGGCTACGCCCCCCTCCACTTTGCGGCTATCGCGGGTCAGACCGAGATGGTGCGGTTCCTGCTCGACCGAGGGGCCGACATACACGTCCGCGTCATCCAGTGGTACGTGGTGTGGAACAACAGAGGCACTAGATACAGCACGTTCAAGGGCTATCAGGCCAGTGCCTTGACGCTGGCGGCCGGCCAAGGACATATCGAGACGCTGCGTGTCCTGCTCGACCACTGGGTGCTCACCTACGGGGCGGACGGCCGTGACGACCACGGCCGCACCACCCTCATGTACGCGGCCGCCGCTGGCGACACCGACACGATGGCCGCGCTGGTGGCTGAGGGCGCACCCGTCAACGCCCAGACTCACACGGGCGCGACCGCTTTGATGTTTGCGGCTGCCGAAGGCCACGCCGACGCGGTGGTGCTCCTGCTGGAGATGGGGGCCGACACGTCGGCGGCCAACAACAACAACGACACCGCCTTGATCCTAGCCCAAGAAAACGGACACGAGGCGATCGTCGAGATGCTGGAGGGATAAGGCCATGGTTGAAGCCCTGACTATCATGGTTCTTGGCATAGGAGGGTGGGCCCTGTACCTATGGCTCACTAAGGGCAAAGAAGAAGCAAAGGCGTTCGTCGAAAAGAGTGCCGACGAAGTGCAAAAAACCAATGTTGGGATACTAAAGGGATTGGCAGGGTGCGCATGGATATGCTTCTTGGTCGTGGTCGCGCTTCTGGTCCTTGGTGGTATCCTAAGTTCCTACTGAACCAACTCACAAAGGAGAAGAATTATGGGACGTGTCGGCCGGCGAACTCGCCGATATAGCGAGCTAGATGCTTCTCGCTCATCTTGTGATAGGTGCCGTAATAGCCACGCTTGAGCAACGCCCAGAAAGCCCGCTCGATACGAAGAGATCCGCTCCCGCAAATCCGGACGGCTCTGGGTCGCCCAGCGGTACACCAGTTCGGTGGTGATGCGGGCACGGGTGAAGACAATCGTGCGGTAGTCCTTGAGCACGCTGGCGCGCAGCAGATGGGCCGCAAGGGTATTGGGGCTTTCGCTCGGATTGACGAACACGAAGTGGCGCGCCGCAGCCGGAGCGCCGTGATCCTCAATCGCGTAAAAAGAGCGGTTGAGCAACTCCCCCGCCAACTCGCGCGGATTGCCCATCGTCGCCGAGCTGGTGATGTACACCGGCTCGGCCCCGTAGTGCGCGCAGATGCGGTTCAAGCGGCGAAAAAGGTGCAGCACGTGGGTGCCAAACACGCCGCTGTACGCGTGCAGTTCGTCAATGACCACATAGCGCAGGCGGGCGAAAAAGCCAGCCCAAGCCTCGTGGAAAGCGAGGATGCCCGAGTGCAGCATGTCCGGCGTGGTGAACAGCACCTGCGGTGGCTTGGTGCGGATTTGCCGACGGCGATGGCTCGTGGTGTCGCCGTCGTAAATGGCCGCTTTTAACCCGCCGCCCAAACCCTGCATCAGGCCACTTAACTCGTCGAACTGATCCTGCTCCAGCGCCTTGAGCGGGAATATGTAGAGCGCGTGTGCCTCGGGGTCGTCGAGCAGCGTGGATAGCACGGGCGCGTTGTACACCAAGGTCTTGCCCGAGGCCGTGGGCGTGGCAATGGCCAAGTGCTGGCCCTCCAGCACCTTTTGGATACCCTCGGCTTGGTGTGTATAAAGCGCGGGAATGCGGGCAATTTCGAGAATGCGGGCCATGGCCGGAGGCAGGCCAGCCAAGTCTCGGACTAGACGCGCCGGACGCGCGGGCAAGGTCTGGTGATGGACGATCTCATTGCCCAAGATGCGGCGTTTGAGAAAGCGGATGTGTTCGGCGATGCTTTCAGCGTCGCAGATCAAGGCTCAATTTCCCGAAGCAGTGTGCGGCGAATACGAGTGGGGAGGTGATGAGAATAGCTAAGCTGTTGGGCTAGGGCAAGGCGGGGGGAGAGTGCGTCATTTTGGAATCTAGTTAGGAGGATCTACGCCGAGATCGCGGCAAATCTTCCTTACTAGCGTATCCTTGATTTCCCGGTGCCGGGGTATCGAAGATCGTCGGCCATCAGAGATATTCCTCCACCATGAGTGTTTTCCGCCTTCTCGGATCTGTTCGCATCCGCTCTGACGGAGATGTTTCAACAGGTCAATCCGTTTCACACAGTAATCACTTGCTCTTCGTAGTCATCGCCTACAAGGTCCAATATCTCTTGGCGATGAAAATCAAGAGCCTCGTGGAGCGCTTCCTCAATACTTTCCAGCAATTCTTCTCGGGTACGTTCTTGGCAATTAACACCAGGAACATTCTGAACCCAGCCAATCCACCATTCCCCTTCTTTTTTCAAGATAGCAGTATATTTCATTTGAGGCTCCTCCTACATATGCGTTTGGTTCAAAAAATAAAATGCTCGATAAGCAAAACAAAATCCAGCGGTTGACAAAGTTGGGGGGAGCTCGCCCTGACAAATGCCCGTCCGAGCTTCGCGCCGACCTTCTGTCTGCGAAGGCCGTTCCAGCGCTGTCAGCCGGCTTCACCTCGGGCCTAGGTCTGCTCGTCGCTCAGGTTGCCTTCGCGAGCTTCATATTCTCGG
>VYDA01000676.1 GCA_009843665.1 Caldilineaceae bacterium SB0675_bin_29
GTGCTATGATGGGGCGGAAAACGGTCGAAACTGGAGAGTGATGTGTCGCAATTTGTCCCGCTCGTTGTCCACGCCACCCATGAAGCTGGCGCGAAGGTCGGAGGTATTGGGTCGGTTTTGGACGGGATTCTGAGTGCAAAGGCGTATAACAGGCAGGTCGGGCGCACGATTCTCGTCGGGCCGATGTTTGGGTGGGACCCGGTGCAGATGGAGCGGCTGACGGAGGCGGGCAGTGGAGTTGAGATCCGCTACAGCAGCATGCACGGGATACTGTACGATGTCAGCGAGCCGGTGCAGCAGGCATTGCGGACGGTTGAGCGGACTTTCCACGTGGCCCTGCTCTACGGGCGGCGGCAGTTCGGGGATGCGGAGCATGAGATACTGCTGGTCGACGCCAGCAATCCGCATATGGGTCATGTGGAGAGATTCAGCTATTTTGTGTGGGAAAACTACGGCGTTGAGAGCTTCCGCTACAACTATGACTTCGAGTACAACCTGTATATGTCAGTCGCGCAGCCGCTTTTTGCCGGGCTGAAGGCGCTAGGGGTTGACGAGGGGCTGGCTGCGCACGAGCGGGTGATCATCGCGCACGAGTGGCTGGGCCTGCCGGTGGCTTTTGCGGCGCAGCTGAATGAGCCGGAGCAGTGGCGCACTGTTTTCTACGCTCATGAGGTGGCGACGGCACGGTTACTTGTGGAGAGTCACGCGGGTCACGATACGCGCTTTTACAACGCGCTCCTACGCGCTCGCGAATCCCATTTGCCGCTGGATACCGTCTTTGGCGAGCAGACTTCGTATTACAAGCACGCAGTTGTTCGTCAGGCGATCCATTGCGATGCGATCTTTGCCGTCAGCAGCTCTGTGCGAGAGGAGCTGCGGTTTATGGGCGGGCCCTTCGCCAATTGCAGGATTGACCTGATCTACAACGGCATCCGGTCAGAGGAGATAAAGGTTGCCGACCATCTGGACTCCAAGCGGCGGCTGCAGGCATACTGCTTGACACTGCTTGGTTTCAAACCGGACTACATTTTCACGCACGTGGCGCGGATGGTGCTGTCGAAGGCACTGTGGCGAGACGTGCGGGTGATGGACCATCTGGACGGACTGCTGGCGTCTGCGGGGAAGACGGCTGCGTTAATAGTGCTTGCGACCAGTGAGCCCGGGGGCCGGCAGCCGGAGCTAATTGGAAGCTGGGAAAGTCAGTACGGGTGGCCTGTGGGTCACAGGGGCGACAACGGCGACCTGGTTGGCGAGGAGGCGCCGTTTTTCTTTGATGATGTCGAGCCGTTCAACCATTCGGCCAGCAGCAGCAAGATCGTTTTTGTGAACCAGTTTGGCTGGAGCCAGGACCGGTGCGGCATGCGGATGCCGGCCGATATGACTTTCAGCGACATCCGCAGAGGCAGCGACCTGGAGTTTGGGCAGAGCATCTACGAGCCTTTCGGGATATCGCAGGTCGAGCCCGTACAGTTCGGCGCGCTTTCCTGCGTGAGCAGCGTGTGCGGTCTGATTGGCTTCGCGCAGCAGGCGGCGGATGAACTGATCGAGCGGGGGGTATTGCCGGCGGGTCCGCAGAGCGGGCGCGACGAGAGCGGCGTCGTTCTGCCCGGCGGCGGCGCGCTCGGGAACGCATTCGCCGACAAGGGTTTCCCGCTGGTGGTTGCGGATTACGTGGGATTGCCTGAAGAGCAAATGCCCGGGACGCCAAGGGATGCCCTGGATATCGACGGGGCAGCCCGGGGGCAGATCGAAGCGCGCAGTTCGAGGGACAGCGCCGGGCAGATTTTCGATCGCCTGCCCAGCAGCCGGGAACAGATGTCAGAACTGCTGCGGGTAGGCAGCGCCCTGGCAGGCAGCATGAGCTGGGAGTCGGTGGTCGAAAACAGTTTTCTGCCGGGACTGGCGAGGATCTGTAAGGCGTAGCGGCGGCCACCCCGGCATGAGAATGGATTTGAACGCGGAATCGTGCACGCTGCCTCCAGTTTGTAATGAAGTACAGACAGGACTGGCGCCGTCCGTTTGCAGCTAACTATCATTCGAGGAGAGAAGGACGCAATCTATTGATCGGATCGTGGTTTACGGATGACGAGGCCTACCTGTTCGGTGAGGGAAACTATCTTTATTGCTACCGCAAGTTTGGCGCCCATTTTCGCACGGTCGGGGGTGTTAACGGTGTGCAGTTCTCGGTCTGGGCACCAAATGCTCAGGGCGTAAGTGTCATTGGGGCCTTCAACGGATGGGATCCGCATGCCCACCGGATGGCGGCCCACAGGGAAGGGATTTGGGAGCTCTTCGTCCCGGCATCGGATAGGCCGGCGGGAGGGGGCACGCCCAGTGCCAAATTGGAGCCGGGCAGCGAATACAAGTACTCCATTCAGCTGCCACTGGTTGAACTCCGGATCGACAAGTCGGACCCGTATGGCTTTTTTGCGGAGTATCCGCCCGGGACCGCTTCAAGGATCTGGCCCATGGACAGCTATCCGTGGGGAGACGGCGAGTGGGTCGAGAATCGCGCCAGCAAGCAGGCGCTGGACCAGCCCCTGAATATCTACGAAGTCCATCTCAGCAGTTGGCGGCGAAACCCCGAAGACAATCGAGTACTAGGATACCGGCAGCTGGCCCGCCAGCTGGTGGAGTATGTGAAGGAGATGGGCTACACACACGTGGAGCTCCTGCCGGTAACCGAACACCCATTTGAGGGTTCCTGGGGGTACCAGAGCACGGGGTACTTCGCGCCGACGTGCCGCTTCGGCACGCCGGACGATTTCAAGTATTTCGTTGATCACTGCCACCGGAACGGCATCGGCGTGATCCTGGACTGGGTGCCGGCCCATTTTCCAAAGGATGCCCACGGGCTGGCCTATTTTGACGGCGCGGCGTTGTATGAGTATGAAGACCCGAGGCGGGGGGACCATCCTGACTGGGGCACGAAGATTTTCGATTACGGACGCAATGAGGTGCGCAATTTTCTGGTGGCCAGCGCTCTTTTCTGGGCGGAGGAGTACCATATCGACGGGCTGCGCGTGGATGCGGTTGCCTCCATGTTGTACCTTGATTACAGCCGGGAAGGGGCGGAATGGATACCGAACCAATATGGCGGGCACGAAAATCTGGATGCGATCTCGCTGTTGCGGAAGACAAACGAGGTGCTGCATGAACGTGTGCCGGGTGTTCTGACGATTGCGGAGGAGAGCAGCATCTGGCCGATGGTGTCCCGTCCCACGTATACAGGGGGCCTGGGGTTCGACTACAAGTGGAATATGGGGTGGATGCACGACACGCTGAATTTCTTTGAGATGGACCCGCTGTTCCGGCGCTACAATCATCACCTAATCACTTACAGCCTGAGCTACGCATTCAGCGAGAATTTCATTCTCCCTTTAAGCCACGACGAGGTGGTGCATCTGAAGGGGTCGATGCTTGACAAGATGCCGGGGGACTCGTGGCAAAAATTTGCGCATCTGCGGCTCCTGTACGGCTTTATGAATGCCCATCCGGGCAAGAAACTGCTGTTCATGGGGGGAGAGTTCGGACAGTGGCGGGAGTGGACGGAGGTCTTCAGTCTTGACTGGCATCTGCTGGAGCGCGAGGAACATCGCAGTTTGCAGCGTTTTGTGCGGGACAGCAACCGGCTCTACGGCCACGAAAGGGCATTACACCAGTCGGACGCAAGCCTGGGGGGTTTTCAATGGATCGATTACCAGGACGTGGAACACTCGATTACCAGCTTTGTGCGCCGCGACGCGGAGGGAAGCAGCTGCATCGTGGTCGTATGCAATTTTACGCCGGTCCCGCGCCACGGGTACCGTGTCGGCCTACCCGGACCGGGGCGCTACCACCAGATCATGAACAGCGACTGGAAGTTCTACGGGGGCAGCGGTGTGGACAACCCTCTCCCGCTTGAGGCCGAGGAGATTTCATGGCAGAGCGCGTCCTGGTCGGCGTTGATGGAGTTGCCGCCACTGAGCGTGCTCTACTGGAAGATGGACGCAGACTGAGGCCGTAGGGGGCAGAGCGAGGAGGGCGACTTGAGCAATCGAGATAGTTGGCAAGAGGAGGAGTCACCCCTGATAGGCGGCATCGCCGGACTGACCGGGCGGACCGTCTTCGGGGTTGCGGCGGCTCCGCCCGGCCAGTCTTTCTCACTCACGTTCCGGGACGGCGAGGTTGGCGGATGGCAGAGCGAAGGGGCAATCTGGGAAGGGTCGTTTGTGGACGGAAGCGGATGCACGCTGCTGCCCGGTTTCATCGACGTTCATATACACGGGAGCGGCGGGGCGGACGTGATGGATGCCACGCCGGAGAGTTTGGAGACGATGAGCCGTTTTCTGGTCCGCCGCGGTGTGACGGGATTCTACGCGACGACGGTTACGGCATCACGTGAGGCAACTCTGGCGGCGGTCGAGAACGCGGCCCGTTATGTTGAATCTTCGCGGTCGGGAAACGGTGTAGAGGGGGCCGCCGGCGCGCGGGTGTTGGGTGTTCACCTGGAAGGGCCGTTTCTGAGTGCGGCGTTTCCCGGAGCGCAGAACCCGGCGCATATACGGCCTCCTTCGGCCAAAGAGTTTGAGGGGCTCCTGGGTGCGGGTCCGGTGCGCATGATCACGCTGGCCCCGGAAGTGGCGGGGGCCGATACCTTGATCGGGATGGCAGCGGCGGCGGGCGTTCGGGTAGTGATGGGGCACACGGCGGCGACATTCGAGGAGGCGACTTCGGCGATAGAAGCCGGCGCTTCGCAAGCCACGCACACTTACAATGCGATGACCGGCCTGCACCACCGGCGGCCGGGTGCGGTGGGGGCGACACTGAGCGACGACAGAATTTACGCGCAGCTCATCGCCGATGGGATTCACGTCCATCCGGCGGCTATGCGAATATTAGGGCGCTGCAAGGGGCCTGCGCGGACGCTGCTGATCAGCGATGCGATTGGGGCCGCGGGCATGGCGGAGGGGCGGTATGAGATGGGCCGATTGCCGGTTATCGTGAAGGACGGCGCGTGCAGGTTGGAAGACGGGACACTGGCCGGTTCGGTCCTGACACTGGATGCGGCGTTGCGGAACTTCATGTCGGCCACGGGCTGGCCGCTGGTGCAAGCGTGGCCGGCAACGAGTCTTTCGCAGGCGCAGGCGATGGGGATTGACAGGGAGGTAGGCCGGATCCGACGCGGGGCGCGCGCGGACCTGGTTCTGCTGGACAGTGAGACGCAGGTGGCGGCCACGGTGGTCGGCGGGCGGCTGGCCTACTTGCGGGATAGCTGGCGGCTGCAGGGCTGAGGCGGTCGGGGCTAAGAGCCCACTTGCGTAACGACCGTGCCCACGGCGCCTGCTGCTTGAAGCGCTTTCTGCACTTTTCCCACAGATTCAGACTCCACTACACAGATGAGGTTGCCGCCGCGGCCAGCGCCGCTGAGCTTGGCTCCCGAAGCGCCTGCATCTTCGGCGATTGCGATCAATCGCTCCAGTTCCGTTGAGCTGACATTGATCTGACGTAGAAGACGCTGGTTTTCCTGCATCAGCGGTCCCAGAGCGTTCACGTCGCCGGATGCGATGGCCTGCCGCGCGGCCACGGCTATTTCTCCAATATTATCGAAGACTGATTCGTATCGCTCTCTATTCTTTTCCCAAGCGCGACGCACGTCTGATACGACTGCGGCTGTGGAACTGGCGATGCCGGTGTCGGCGATGACGAGGTGAAAGGGGCGGGCTATTTCAAACCGCTGCGGGGGCTGACCGCGGACAAACCATACCGGCTGCTCGTAGACGACGACGGTGTTGTCGATGCCGCTGGAACGGGCGTGATGCAGTTTTTCGACAGCGTAGACGATGCGGTTGACTGTTTCGGCGTCGGACCGGCTGTGGGCGGGAAACCCGCTGTGGGTAAATACGGCATTGGCCAGGGCGGCGCTGACGGCGGCGCCGCTGCCCATGCCGCCGGCGATGGGGATGTCGCTACTTACGGTAATCTGCCAGTCGGGATCAGCCTCGATGCAGGCCTCCTCGATTGCGAGGCGGACGGCGAGGGCCAGGGGATCCTGTTGATGAGAAGAGAGGCGGATGTGAGCGCATATGTCGGGGGCTGAGATTGTGCAGCCGGTTCCCGCGGGCGCGTCGGTGAGGGTTGCGGTAGCTTTCACTTTGGCCACGGGTACGGCGATGGCGGGCCTGCCGTAGACGACAGCGTGTTCGCCGAATAATATGACCTTGCCGGGGGCGGTTGCCGTGGTGGTTGTCATGGGGTCGGGCGGCGAGAGGGATCTGCTCCTATCCGGCTCGTGACAGCTCTCGGCGGATAGTGTCGGGAACATCGGTGATGATTGCGTCTACTCCCAGGCGGGCAAGGCGTCGGGCTTCGGCTCCGCTGTTGACCGTCCAGGCGTTGACCTGCTGGCCGCGACTGCGGGCCTTAGCGACCAGTCGGGCGTCGATAGAAGTGAAGTAGGGGTGGAGGGCTTCAGGAGCGAGGCCGCGGCTGAGCCAGGGGCGGCAGAAGTAGAGAAGGAGATCCTTGAGCGGCAGGCTGCGGACTTTCCGTAAGAGGGTCTTCTCCCCATTTGCACTGTGAGGCGGCCTGTCAAAGTATAGGAGGCCGAGCGGGATCGAGGGGTCAAGTTGACGCATCCTGCGGATGGCGATGGGATTGAAGCTGGAGACGATTACCTGGTCGTAGAGGCTGCGCCGATGGATCAGGCGGGCCAGCGGCTCGGGTTCGCGGCCTCCGTTCCAATCCATGTTCTTGATTTCTACGTTGACTATGAAGCTATCGCCTACGAAATCGAAGACCTGCTCCAATGTGGGAATCGGGGTGCCCGAAAAGGCGGAGTCAAAGCGGATGCCGGCGTCGATTCCGGCGAGTTGGGCCAGTGCGTGGGTACGGAGGGGGCCGGTGCCGGTGGTCGTGCGTTCGAGGTTGTAGTCGTGCAGGACGACCAGCTGGCCGTCGGCGGTGGCCTGCGTATCGAGCTCGATGCCGTCGGCGCCCAATTCGAGTGCTTTTTCGAAAGCGGGGAGCGTATTCTCCGGCGCGACGGCGCTGGCGCCGCGGTGGGCGAAGATTCTGGGCCTTGTAGTCACGAAACTCCTATAGAGTAACCGCCTTGCGAGGCGGACAGTTTGACGAAGTTCCGGCGCCTGTACGGATGAAACGGCCTGCGGCCGGTCAGTGGCAGGCGGCTTGCTGGCTGGCCGTCAGGAGTTACCTCTGCACCGAAAAGGCGTTCCGGGCCGAGGTCAGCCCTGCAGAATGAACATCCACTCCTCCAGCCCGTCTTCGTTGGGTTTGTGCTCGACGAAGCAGATGCGAAAGTTATGGCGTTCGATAATCGTGAGGATATCGATCAGTGAACGACGCTCGGCTTTGGCCGGATGGTACTCGAGTTCGCCGATTGAGACTTTGACATCCTCTTTTATGAGGCTGTCGCCGAGTACCTCGATGCGCCAGGTCTTGCCCGTGGAAGATTGCCGGGCCTTGGTTTGAAGAATGATGGTGTGCATGGTTCCTCTTGATGTACGTTTGACCCGGCTTGTGCTGCTTACTCTCCGGATCAGTTCTCCTGGTGACGGGTTGGAATCAGACCGATTGACAAGGCCAAGTCATCCCTAAGCCGCAAGTCTACCGAATTTAGCGGGTTTCAGCGAATTCCCAAGCGACGGTTGACGGTTGATATCACTTTGCCGGCGGCGCGCGGGTCGCCTTCGACCGTGCCGAAGGGATCGCTGATGCCGGCTGGGTTGCGGCTGAGCACTCGCAGGGTAGAGAGGATGCAATGGGGCAGTGCGTTCAGGTCGTACCCGCCTTCCAGCGTGCAGATCAAGCGGCCGCCGCAGAGGTCTTGCGCAAGGGTCAGGAGATCCTCCACCAGCGTTGCGTAGCCGCTGACACTCAGGCGATGGCCGCTGAGGGGGTCCATCCAATGGCCGTCAAAGCCGGCGGACAGGAAGATGACGTCGGGTCCGAATTTGTGGGCTAGCGGGGCGACCAGTTGTTGGAGCGCTGCGCGATAGCCGGCATCACCGACGCCGGCAGGGAATGGTATGTTGACGTTGAAGCCTTCGCCGGGTCCGAGTCCGATTTCGTCGATGCTGCCGCTGAAGGGGTAGTGCGGGTACTGGTGTATGCTGACGAAGAGAACGGACGGGTCGTCGTAGAACATCTCCTCGGTGCCATTGCCGTGGTGAACGTCGAAGTCGACGATGAGGACACGATTTGCGCCGTGGCTTTGCTGGGCATGGCGGGCAGCGACGGCTACGTTGCCGAAGAGGCAGAAGCCTTTGGCGTTGTTGGGCCGGGCGTGGTGGCCAGGCGGCCGTACCATGGCGAAGCCGTTGCCGGCGGCGCCGTTCATCACGGCGTCGGTCAGCTGGAGGAGGCCGCCGACGGCGCGGAGGCTTGCTTTCCAGCTGTCGTGGAGGACGTAGGTGTCGGGGTCGAGCCACAAGGCTGACTGATTCCAACTCTGTGGGATGGTATTGCCGTCCGAGGCGGACTCTTCAATTTCCCGGCAGATTTCCTGCAGCTGTTCGACGTAGGCGGCGTTGTGGACGGCCAGGATCGGGTCGAGAGGGGCAGGTGAATTGGGCAGGCGGGTGAGGGAGTCGAGGATGCCGTCGGACTGCAACAGCGTCCAAGTGCTTTCCATGCGTTCCCGGCACTCCGGATGGCCGGGGAAGCTGTGGTTGCGTTCGAACGGGTCGTAGACAAATGCGGTGGTCATGTGGATTGACTGTGCCGGGTGCGGGAAGTCGGCGGTTCCCGATGCATCTTCGGCCCCCTCAGTTTCCCCTTGTAGAGAACAGTTTGGCGTATCTTTCTGACAAAGCTCAGGAATGGAACGTGGGAACAAACAGATCGGTGCCCAGGCGGAAACGTAGGTTAAAGCTATGTTCATCGGAGCCAAACGGCTGGACCTGATTCTGAACGGCGACCGGGCCTTCGAAGGCGAGCGGGCGGGTTGTGTGCAGCGTTTGGCCATCCCAAAGCAGACTGACCGTGTCCTCCTCCCCCTGCGCCCGGTAGGGGAGCTGGATGAGTGCCCACCAGTCCCATTGGGAAGGCCACTGCCTGTGGATCGTGAGCTGGCCGTCGTTTGTGGAAATGC
>VYDA01000350.1 GCA_009843665.1 Caldilineaceae bacterium SB0675_bin_29
CATCTGTGGGGAAAAGAGTTGTTTGTTGTGATCGTGTCATTTTGAAGAGTCCTATGGCAGGATTCGTCCAGAAAGACCGGCAGCAGTAAGATGTCGCGGCATACCGTTTAAGCGAGGCACTAGGTCAGTCTACTTCTTCACGAAAAATCTGACCGACATTGTAGGCGAACACGTCAAGTGTTGCCGCCAAGTGATTCTGTGCGCAGAAGGATTTTACCGTAGCCCACGTGAGATAGCCGTAATTGGACGGGTCCCACTCGGGCACGGTTGGGAGTTGAACGTTGCGTAACCTGTTAACAAAGAAATCTGCGACCCGTTTGTCGGAGTCAGTTACCAGGGCCAAATAGAAAACGTTATCGGTATGTTGTTGAATTCGCTTTGCAGTGCAAAGAACGACAGGATTCTTGCCGATCTTTCTAATGTTGTGAGGCGACTCTGAACTGAATGACCATGACGGAAATTCTATACCTCTTTGCAGGGCATCAATTCCGTTTCCGTTGAGTGCGGAGACGAACCTTTGTTTATGATAAAGCTGAGTGAAGATGTTTGAGGAGAAAGACTTATCTGTCAGTGACTTCTGATTCACACCAACCTCAAACTTGTCAAACTCATTAGAAAGCTTCCAATCGCGGGCTTGGGCCAGGACCTTGGCTTCGACGAAAATTGCGTAGTTCAAGGCATCCGAGGATACGAGGAAGATCGCATCTGAATCACCGAATCCTCCTCTCCTGGCAAAGGATTGTTCGACAAAGATTGTAGCTGCACCAGATGATGGCCTATCGCGGGTCAGAGGGAACCTGGCCATCGAAATAAGACGACTAAACAGAGTTGCGCCATTGTCGGCGTACAGAATCTCGTAGAGGAGCGAATTCAAGATTCCACGTTCCGAGTAACCATATACTTTCATAGGCCGCTTCAGCGCATGTAGATCGAATGGGATGACGACTGGTCCCCGCCGAAACCCTCGCCGCAGTAGCGGCATTTGATCGCTTCGGCTCTGATCAGTTCGGCGCAGTAGGGGCAGTACTGCATTTCGCCGCGCTGGACCAATCTTTGCTCAAGCACCGGCTGGTTTTTGGAGACAGCGAAGGATAGGATGAGGCCCAGCGGACCCAATAGGAAGCCGAGCAGAAACCAGCTGCAACCGCTTCTTCCTTTATTGTTGGCGACCATCGCGCTGACGATGCCGGACAGAAGCCAGATGGCTGCGAAAGGAGCACCGATGATATACGCCTCTGTTGGGCCAAGCAGCGCGGGTAGATCGATTTGTGGGATTTCCATTGCTGTTTGCTCTCCTATTGGTAGACAGGGTCAGTTATCCTACTCCTGACATTCAGAGCGAGGGGTCGTCGAACGTTTCTCGACAGTCCAACATCTTTGCATCTTGAATTGGCTGACTTTGCGACGTCCGAAAACGAAACCATTCCCCATCGTCTTCCATGAAATCAGCGGTATCCAAGTTATCCCAGAAAGCAGCTTCCTCCTCATAACTTTGGAATTTGGGGACTGCCAATCGGTTCATTTTCTCAGTCTTCTTTGTTTTGGTTTCCCGTTTGCTGATCAAAACTCTTCCCTATGCTCTCGTGTATCTTGCAAGCGGAAACGTACATTTGTTGTGCCATATCCTGAGGGGGTTTCCCGCCTGGGAGCAGCCCGAAATCGGAGGGGTACCTTGAATCGAGATACAGGTCATTCATTTGAATGAGGATATCTGGTTCTACCGTCACTCTGATTTGCTTCTCCGTCAGTGTGCGGAGCGTGATCAGATCGTGGGTTCTTGGCACGATCTGATCGTACTCTTCGAGAACCGCTTTGAAAGACTTCTCTACCGCTTGCTGACAGTGGAATGCAACCATATGCGTAAGATCCTCGTTATCGAGGATCTCTTCTACAACTCTCAAGTCATCGCGAGCCGAAGCGAGCCACGCCTCAGTCTGCCTTCTCATACAACGTCTTCCCCGAGCTTTCTAATTCGAGCAGAAAGGAGGAACCATACTTCTTTAGAAGCTCGTACTCACCCTTGGTATAGACGATAAGGTCGATGGGGATATGCTTGTTGACCGCCAGGAGGCTCTTCCTCACCATGAGCCTGCTCTGCATCCTCTCCTCATAGGTCTGTGAGATTTTCTCAGAATCCAGAATTACGAGTAAGTCGATATCACTTCCCAACTCCTCCGTTCCCGAAGCAACAGAGCCGAATAGCACGATCCGATAAGGATCGAAAGCTATGAGACGCGAGACGATATCGTGGATGGTGCCGGTCTTGGCTTCCATTTTCTTATAACAGAGCCGTTCCCAAGGATTTGCAGAAATGATGCCAATTCAGCATATAACGTTTGACTTATCTCTCATAATCAGACCAAAACACTAGCCTCTGCAATACAGCACTGGAGGTCAGTTGCACTCGTTTTGGTTATCGTTGGACCGGCAAGTATACTGATCCCGGTCTTTTCTCCACAACTTGCCTGGGAAATCTTTCATGACACTGACAGGAAAAATTGCAATCGTTACCGGGGGAGCGGTCGGGATTGGCGGGGCCATTGCGCGGCGGCTGGCGGCGGATGGGGCGAAGGTGCTGGTCACCGACATCATGCCGGAGGCGGCCGCGGAAAACGTGGCCCGCATCGAGGAGAGCGGCGGCACGGCTTCCGCCTATGAGGTCGACATTTCAAAATCGGAACAGATGCGGCCGATGATTGAACGCGCGGTTGAACTCTGGGGCGGGTTGCACATCGTGGTAAACAACGCCTGGGGGGCGCTGGAGCCGGACGGCACGGCCATTACTCTGACGGAAACTGCCTTTGACCGCGCGCTCGACGCTTCGCAGAAGGCGGTCTTTTTGAGCGCGAAGTACGGGGTGCCGCACATTCAGGCCAGCGGCGGCGGCAGCATCGTCAACATCTCTTCGGCGCCCGGGCAGATTGTGGCGCCGTCGTGCCTGGCCTACGAGATGACGAAGGCGGCGATTATCGCGATGAGCCGCCAGATGGCGCTTGATTTCGGGCCGATCGGCGTACGGGTCAACTGCATCTGTCCCGGCCATATCGTGACCGAGCGCCAAGGCGAACGCTGGGAGCGCAACCCCTCTTTGCTGCGATTCTTCGACCAGCACTATCCTCTGCGTCACACCGGCGTGCCCGACGACATCGCCAACGGGGTGCGCTTCCTCTGCTCCGACGAGGCCAGGTTCATCACCGGCCACACGCTGGTCATTGACGGCGGTATGACGATTCAATTGCAGGAAAACCTGGTTATCGATACGGCCAGGTATTTCCGCGATCACCCCGAGATCGACCTGGACACTCAGTAGCCGATTCCTCGAAGATAGGTGACCATCCCGTCGCTGCGTTCGGCTTCGCTCATGGGATCTTCGCGGCCGGGGATGGGCTGGCCCGGGCAGGCGGTCACCCAGCGGTCGTAGCCGATTTCGTCGAGGACGCCGCGGATGGCCGGAAAATCTACGTTTCCGTGTTCCCCGACCTGGCACCACTGCGGGTCGTAGAAGCCGTCGGCGCGGCGGGTGGTGGTCGCCCAGTCCTGCAGGTGTACGTAGTTCAGCTGTGAGCGGAAATCCCATAGCGACGCGACGGGGTCATAGCCCCAGAGCTGCGCGTGGGAGACGTCGATGCAGAGCTTGGCCGTGCGCAGGTTCTCCATGTACAGCTTCCAGTGATCGATTGAATCGACCAGCAGATTGGTGTGGATGTGGTAGGTCAACTCCAGGCCGAACTGGGCCGCGTATTCAGCCCACTCGTCCGCGCCCTCTGCAGCTGCTCTGACGTCATCGTCGCTTACGGGGCGGTCGTCGGGCTTGCCGCCATTCATGTACATGAAGCAGTCGCAGCCCATTTCGGCGGCGAACTCCATGCGACGCCGGTTCGACTCTACGTTTTCGCGATCACGGCTATCGGGCGTCCCGTTGGCGGTCAAGACGACGAGGGGCATGCCGGCGTCGTCGCAGACACGGCGCAGGCGTTCGGGCGTCCCCATCCAGTTGAGGGGCAGTCTGCTTTCCCAACCCTGCCAGCCCGCTTCGGCAAGCCTGTTCAGGGCCGGCTCCAGTTCGGGATTCTGCCAGCGCAAGGTACTGTAGGCGAGCTTGTAGCTCATGTGGAATCTCCTTTTTGTGACGAAAGGTATGCGGCCGGTCTCAATCGCTGGCGGAGATGGCGGGACGCAGGCGGTCGGTCACGGGCCGCCGGCGTTCACGTCATCCGTGGGCTGGTATCCGAGGTAGCGACGGGTCTCGTCCAGGCTCCAGGTCATGCCGGTGTTGTCGGACATGCCGTTGACGACGATGGCAGGCGCCGGCCATGTGCCGGCATCGGCGTTAATGGCCCGTTCAAACAGGTGCACAAAGTCGCGGTTGGACAGCCACATCAGGCGGAACCAGCGTTCGGCGCGGCGGTAGCCTTCCGGGTCGGGGTGGGATTCGGCTCCGCCAATTCGGACGCCCGGGTCGCCGGTGGCGTTGAGAGTTTCGGGCCGGTTGTCGCCCGGCTGGCACCAGCCGATGCGCACGCTCACAAAGGTCGTGGCGCCATTCGACTGCGCGCCGAGCGCTCGGCAGATACGTTCGCCCACCATCTTTGTTGTCGAATAGGCGGTGGCGTCGAGGGGCGGGTCGGTCTCTGCCCAGACTGTGCCCACGCCCAGAGGACTTTCGGGGGTCAGCGTACCCGGGCCGACGGTGGCGGCGAGGGGATCGTCTTTGTAGCGTCCCATGACGTGATTGGAGGTGGCGAAAACAAAGCGCTCGACCGCAAGGCTGTCCGCTGCGGCGAGGGCCACATTGAGGGTCATGTCGATGGAGATTGCGGCTTCGTCCCAGCTGGCGTCAGGATAGGGATTATCAGCGGCGAAGTGGACGACCGCCTGCACCCGGTCCAGCGCATCGCGCCAGCGGGGGTCGGTGAGGTCACATTGTAGCAGTTCGACCGCGGGCGCTGAGCCGGTCGAATTCTGGGCGGCGGCGGCGTGCAGTGCTCGTAATTGATCGGACGACGGCGCACGCACATCCAGCCCGATCAGCAGCTGGCAGGGGCTTGTGCGGGCGAGGTGCAGGAGCAGCTTTGTGCCGAGATTGCCAAGGCCGCCGGTTACGGCAACTGAACGAGAGGATGACATAGGGCAGTTATCTCCTGCCGTCGAGCTGTTTCATCAGTGACTCTCTGTCGCAGTATCGAATCCTCAGTATCGAATCAAAAGGCGGGCCGGTCAACACATGGTCTACCGACCCGCCTTATCTCACAATTTGGCGGCCAGCGCAATACCTGGCCGCAAGTTTACAGGAACTGGGCGCTAGGCGCCGTTTTTCTCCCAGATGGCTTCGAGCAACCGAGCGGGCGACATGGGCAGTTCGGTCGGCCGCACGCCGATGGCATCATAGATAGCGTTGGCGATGGCCCCGGCGGGTGGGACGATCGGCACTTCACCGACGCCGCGCACGCCGAAGGGATGATCCGGGTTGGCAACCTCGACCAGAACGGATTCGATCATGGGCAGATCGAGCGCGGTGGGCATGCGATAGTCGAGCAGACTGGCGTTGAGCAGATGGCCCTCGTCATCGTAGATATACTCTTCGTTCAGGGCCCAGCCGATTCCCTGGACGACACCGCCCTGGATCTGGCCTTCGACATAGCTGGGATGGATGGCCTTGCCCACATCCTGGACAGCGGTGTAGCGCAAGATCTCGACTTTGCCCGTCTCCGGATCGACCTCGACATCGACAATGTGGGTGCCGAAGCAGGGCCCGGCCCCCTCCGTGTTCATGGTGACGCTGGCCGTCAGCGCTTCATAGCCGCTGGACAGCTCCTGGGCGGCTTCCTTGAAGCCGAGGTTGTGGCCGTTGCCACTGAACTGATTGTTCTGCCAGGTGATGTCAGATATGTCCATCTCCCAGTAGTCGGCAAGCTGCTCGCTCATCTTCCTGCGCAGCTCCAGCCCGAGCTGATGGGTGGTTACGCCGATCTTGTGGGTAACGCTGCTGCCGCCGGTGCCGCCGGTGTAGCCGATCGAGTCGGTGTCGACGACCTGGGGGTTGATGTCTTCGGCTGCGAGGCCGATAGTCTCGGCCAGCATCATGGCGGCGGAGGCGCGCGTGCCGCCGATATCGGCGGAGCCTTCGAGCAGGTTTACGGTGCCGTCGGCATTCACGACCGCGGTCACGCTTGAAGGGCCGGCGCCATTGAACCAGAAGCCGGAGGCCACGCCCCGGCCTCGATTTGTGCCTTCGTTCGGGATGGCGGTGTGGGGGTGGTCGATGGCGGCTTCAACGGTTTCTTTGTAACCGATGCGCTTGTATTCGGGCCCGTCGGGGCGGCGGTCTCCTGCCTGGGCGGCGTTGATGTGGCGGAATTCGAGCGGGTCGATCTCCAGGATCTCGGCCAGCTCGTCGATGACCGTCTCGGAAGCGAAGGCGGCATTGGTGCCGCCGGGCGCGCGGTAGGCGCCGCTCTGGGGGCGGTTGACGACTACATCATAGCCTTCGATGCGCAGGTTATCGAGCTTGTATGGGGAGAGAATCACGCAGGCGCCGGCGCCGACGGGTGAGCCGGGATAGGCGCCCGCTTCGTAGATGAGGTCGGCTTCAACTGCGGTGATGCGGCCGTCCTTCGAAGCGCCCATCTTTACCTTTATGTAGCTGCCGGAAGTGGGGCCGGTCGCCTGCAGTACTTCGGTGCGGGTCAGCGCCATCTTGACCGGGCGGTTGCCGCTCTTGCGGGAGAGCAGGGCCGCGGGAAGGTCGGTATAGGGGGTGAACTTGCCGCCGAAACCGCCTCCGATCTCCGCGGGCGTCACCTTGACCTGGGAAACGGGCACCTGCAGGAGTGCCGACACCGAATCCCGAATCTGAAACGGTCCCTGTGTGCTGGTCCAGATATGAATCTGGTCGTCGGACCGCCATTGCACAGTCGAGGCCTGCGGTTCGAGGTAGCCCTGATGGACCATGGCGGTTGTGAATTCGCGCTCGACAATCGCATCAGCGGCTTCGTAGCCGGCTTCAAGGTCGCCGCGTGCGTGGCGGAAATGTTGTGCGACATTGGTCGGTTTATCGCCGATTTCGCCCAAGGCGGTGGTGCGCAACTCTTCGAGGAGGATAGGGGCGTCGTCTGCCATGGCCTCGCGCACATCCACCACCGGCTTGAGGACCTCGTATTCGACATCGATGAGTCCGACCGCCTCTTCGGCGACGTGGACGCTGTTTGCCGCCACGGCAGCGATGGCGTGGCCGTGGTAGAGGACCTTGTCATGGGCCAGCATATTGGCGCTCAGATAGCGCAGATTGACGGCGTCTTCGCCCATTTCCTGAATCTTGTCAGCCGCTTCGGCGAGGTCGGACGAGGTAACGATTGCGGTGACGCCGGGCAGGGCCTCGGCCTTGCTGGTATCGATATTGAGGATGCGGGCGTGGGCGTGGGGGCTGCGCAGGTATTTGCCGTACAACATTCCCGGCACATTCTGGTCAGCGGCATAGCGGGCTGCGCCGACAACCTTATCGGTACCGTCGTGCCGGATGGGCCGGGTCCCCACTACCTGGTAGTTTCCGGACATAACCGATCTGCCGTTTTCAGCCATAGAAATCTCCTTAAGAGTTGGTTATTACGTGGAAAGTTGCTTTCTGGTCCCTGCAATCTATCATCTTCGAACAGATCGATGGTTACGCAGGAGGTCTCAACTGGCTTTACCAGCTTCTTTCTGTTCGAACGTTAATTGCCAAAAGAGTGCGACATTTGACATATGAACCGGATTGTACCGATCTTCATCCGCTCCGTCAAACGTTTTCTGCCTCAATTTCTGCCACATTGCCAAAGATTGCGCCGGCATGGGCCTCTTTCGAAAGTAACGGATGCGTTGCAAGGCCCGCAAACCTACCGAACCCGATTCGATGTAGCTAAACTAAGCCAAGGAACCTGGACGCCAATCCGACAGCCTCAACGGGAGGCGCACTAGCAGCCGCTAATGATGATGGGCATAGTGGTGCGCCAGAAGATCTCTACCAAAATCATTGGCCGGGTCGCGCCAGACCGAGTGAATGTGATTGGCGTCGTTCTGGGTGTTGTCGTATTCACAGATGAAGCGCGGGCCCTGGATGCGGTAGTAGTGGCCCTGCCTCTTTTCCAGGCCGCCTGCCCAGGCAAAGTGGATTCCGTCGAGGCCGCGCTCGCCGAGATGGTGCCATTCAGTCTCGGCCAGTTCGTCCGGCATACGATGGATGTACTCGCCGATGAGCGCCAGCAGGAGTTCCTGCTGCTGGCCATTCATGCTCTTGCGGCAAAGGCCGCGGGGTGTATCGGAATAGCGCAAGGCGTGGACGTGGGAATCGTCCACGCCATGGGCCTCTTTCCACCGTTCCAGGTCGGGGGAGTTGGCGGGCATACGGAATGCGCCTTCCACTACCTGGGGAAGGTTGTAGAGGACGTTGTCCGGGGGCGCGGCTGGAGAGATTTGGGCGGTTGCCAGGGCTTCTTCGTCGAAAGAGCGGACCAACTCGCGGGCCAGATCTTCGACGCCAGCCAGAGGTCGGAGGGTGGCCGCCGGGCTGAAGGGCGCATCGGCCGGGTTGGAACCGAAGTACATTGGCGTGGGGGAAATGATTTTCCCACCGGCAATCGTGAAATTAAGCGAGATGTGGTGGCCTTCGAAACGCCATCCCCACACACCTTTCTCATCCGGGCTATCGAAAATGGTCAGGAAGTAGAGCTGTGGGTCTCTACCCGGATGAGTGCGCTCCCAATCTTCCAGCATGTCGAGAGCGTTCTCAATGCCCATCACGGTCGAGGCAGTAACGAAACCGGCGCGACTGAGACCGGTAGTTACCAGTTGCAGAGCATTTTGCCGCTGGGGGAATGTCATTTCGGAGAGAGAAAGCCCCTTGCGGAGTATCGGTGTGTAGTGCCAGTTTGTGCGCTCTTCCTGGTCGGCAAAGGGGACGACCGCTCTGTGTTTCTGGTCTATGGAGAGGCAGGCCAGAAAGGCAGCTGCGGCTTCTCCCATACGCCGGACCAGAGTTTGGGCGCCAGCGCCAGTCAAGGTATCAGTTGTGTTTGTCATGCGCGCATCCTTTGTGCGAATA
>VYDA01000129.1:0-1922 GCA_009843665.1 Caldilineaceae bacterium SB0675_bin_29
AATACACGTGGCGCGGGTCGGGAGAGCGTAGCGGTGAATTCATTGAGCTGGCCCCTAGGGATTTGGACCGTATAAGAGAGCACAGTCCCGTCGTCATTATGCTTATGCATACGCACGGCATTGCCGACGACTACGAGCACACCTTCCGCATGATCGACGCGGTTTCGGAGCACGTAGGGAAGAAGCCGGGCACCTCCTTTGCGACGATGGGGGAGCTGGCAGATTCCGGTGCGCTGGCCGAGGCGGCCACTGTGGAAGGACCGGACATTTTGGCCGTTTGACAACGACTACACCTTGGAAGACACGATGAATATCATTGTCATAATTTCCGATACGTTCAGATACGACAACCTGTTCGGTCGCGCGGCGGCGATGCCCGTGCGCACGCCCCACCTTGACCGTTTTTCGGAGCGGTGCGTGAGCCTGTCGAGGCTGTACACGGGCAGTTTTCCGACGATCCCGCATCGAACTGACTTCACGACCGGTCGCGTAGGCTGGCCGTGGTATCCATGGCAGGACCGGCGCCTGAGCAGTGATAACCATCTGCCAAACGTCCTCAGGGATGCAGGCTATGTCAGCCAGCTGCTCGGCGACTGCCCGCATCTGGTGCGCGCGGCCTTCTTCGAGGGGTTTGACGGCGCGCACACACTGCCCGGTCAGGAGGGCAATACGTATTTCATCGGAATGAACTACCCTATCGAACAGGCCATGGCCGATGAAAAGACAAGGAATATCGGCAACCATTTTCAAGGGCGAAATCTGATCGACCTCCACACATGGATTAACCGCCGCTGGTACCGGGAAATCGACCGCTTCGCGCCGCGCACGGCTGAGCTGGCGGTGGAGTGGCTGGAGGAGAACGACCAACACAGTCCCTTTTTCCTGTGGGTGGACTTCTTTGATCCACACGAGCCCTGGGACCCGCCGGAGTATATGGTGCGGAAGTATGATCCCGACTACGACGGCCCGCCGATGCTACATCCCAATTATGGCAAGGCCAGTGACTACACCGAGGCTGAGCTGCGCAATCTGCGCGCGCATTACTGTGCGGAGGCGGAGTTGGTGGACCGTTGGGTGGGTCGTATCCTGACCAAAATTGACGACCTGGACCTCTGGCGCAACTCAATCGTGGTGTTCATGTCAGACCATGGGTTTAGCCTTGGCGAGCACAACCGCACCGGAAAGTCGAACATCAGCAAATTCGATGACCGGTTCTGGCCGCTCTATCCGGAGATCGTCCACATTCCCTTCCTGGTGGCGGCGCCTGGATTGGAAGGGGGCCGTGCGATCAATTCTTTGCTGCGCCCGGCGGACATTGCGCCAACGTTGATGGACCTGGCCGGGGTTCAGGTCGGGACACCGGAGCCGATGCACGGACGTTCATTTGCCCCGCTGTTACGGGGAGAAAGCGAAGACTCTCTGCATGACTGTGTCGTGTCGTCTACCTTCACGCGACTGGAGGAAGGTGAACTGCCTCCGAACCGAGTCACGCCGATGCTGTACACAGAGCGCTGGGCTTATGCGCCGGTCGGCTCAAACGGCGAACGGGAGCTATATGACCTGGCGACGGACCCGCGTACTGAGACGAATCTGGCTGACGAGAAGGGCGACGTTGCCAACGACCTGCACGACGCTTTCATTCAGGAGCTGCGCAAGCTGGACGCGCCGGACGAAGCAGTCGAGGTCTGGCTACGTTAGAAGCGTTTGGTCGACGCCTCTTCTTCCAACTTTGCTGCACGCCACGAAGCAGGCCTGGTGAAGTAATCGCGATACGTATCCTCTAAGATTTGGACATTACTGTCGGTAAAGGTTATTATCCTTGCGTTCGCGCAAGGACCCCCTGAACGCGCGCCCGCATTTTACGACCATTTGAGGTTGTTTTCGTCTGGGAAGGTCAGTGTCCTTCGGCCTCACTCCAAGAA
>VYDA01000129.1:1932-9074 GCA_009843665.1 Caldilineaceae bacterium SB0675_bin_29
CTCCAAGAAGGGCCAACCGATTCCAGAATGTGATGATCGTTGACCTGGCAGTCGGACAGTTGCGAGGGTCAACGAAATCGTTCTAGCGATCGGAGAGGTTGGGCGTAAAGTTCCACTCCACTCCACCAGTTTCAACCCTTTTTCACATTTTCTCACATGGAGGAAGACTGAATGGACACTCAGAAGATGCTTTCGCGCCGCCGCTTCCTGCAGGTTTCCGGCCTGGCAACAAGCGCGGCCCTGCTGGCGGCTTGCCCTGCGCCCGCAGCTGCTCCCGCGGCCGACACTGGTGACAGCGGAGCCATGATGGAGACCAAGAAATTGGAAGCCTGGTCGCGCATGACCGACCTGGCGCAGGAGTCGATTAAAGAGATTATCGACATTTACAACGAGAAGAACACGATTGGCGTTGAGGTGGAGTTTGTCTACATCGCCCGCACGGCCGGCAGCCAGGCAGACGAGAAACTGCTGACCGCCGTTGCCGGTGGCACGCCACCCGCGCTTCACTATGCGGACCGCTTCACTGTTCCTCAGTTTGCGCACGAAGGCTTCTTCACCGACATCACCGATTTCGCCGAAGCCGCCGGTGTCACCAAGGAACTCTACTTCGACTTCGCATGGGACGAGACCGTCTACAAGGGCGGCATCTATGCCCTCTCGTTCGATACCGACACACGCGCCCTGTGGTACAACATGGATATCATGGATGAGGCCGGTGTCGACTCCAGTTCGCCTCCTTCCAACCTGGACGAGCTGCGGGCTGCCACCGAAGCGCTGACTGTGCGCGACGATACGGGCGCTGTCACTCGCTACGGCTTCAACCCGATCTATGACCAGGCGTGGCTGTACACGTGGGGCTTTGGCTTTGGCGGTTCCTTCCAGGATGACGATCGCCGCATCACCTTTGCCCACCCGCAAAACATCGAGGCGATGCAGTTCGTCAAGTCCTTTATCGACGAGATCGGCGTAGAGGACATCGACGCCATGCTGGCAGCCTGCGCTGGTGGCAACTGCCGTGGCGAGAACGACTACTTCTGGACCGGTCAGAGCGCGATGACCTGCAGCGGCAACTGGAAGGTTGCGCAGCACCATCGCTACAAGCCGGACACCAACTACGGTGTCGTGCCGATGCCGGGCCCCGACGGCCCCGCCCCGCATGCAAGTTGGGCAGGTGGCTGGAGTTGGGCGGTGCCTTTCGGCTATGACGACGTGGAGTCGGCGTTTGACGCCTGCTTCTACCTCTGCGGCCCTGAAGGCCAGCTCAAGTACAACAAGGACACGTTCCACATTCCCACGATTAAGTCGGCTGCCGAAGACCCATTCTTCCGCGAGGACCCGCTGCACGCGGTCTTCATGGACCTGCTGCCGGTTTCCCATGCCCGCCCGCCGATTCCGTTGGGCTCCAAGCTTTGGGACCTGCAGGTCAAGGCCTTCCGCGACGAAATTCCGCACGGCCTGAAGACGCCTGAGGAGGCGTTGATGGACATTGACGAGGAGATCAACGCGGGTCTGGAAGAGATTGGCTTCTTCAGCTAAGCGAAGAGTCCGGTATCTGTCGCCGAGGCCGATTGAAGATCGGTAGTTGGCGCAGAGAGTTCAGGATGCTGAACACGTAAATGAATGTAGAGTAGGGTAGCGGCTCAAAGGGGCCGCTACCTGATTTCTACGATTAGGATGTGGGCGTTCCAGCTCGGAACACAGAGTCCTGCCATGGCAACTGCCACCGCTACAGCAAACTTGCCCCGCCGCCGCCTATCACAGGGAACGCGGCATACGATAAACGGGCTGCTATTTGCCTCGCCCTGGATCTTCGGCCTGCTCGTTTTCTGGATCTATCCGACACTGGCGTCGGCGTACTACAGTTTTACCAAATACAACGGCGTCAGGAATCCAACATTTACCGGGCTCGCCAACTATATTGAGCTGTTTACGAAAGACGAGGAGTTTCTGGCGGCGGTTTACAACACGGTCTACTTCGCCGTAGTATCGATCCCTTTGGCGATCATCTTCGCCTTTGGGCTGGCAATGATGTTGAATGCCAAGATAAGGGGACAGGTCGTCTACCGCACCATCTATTTTCTTCCTACATTGGTACCTGAGGTGGCGCTGGCGCTGGTATGGATCTTCATCTTTACCCCACACAACGGCCTGATTGCGGCGCCCTTCAGGGCCTTCGGGTCGCGCGGCCCCTGCTGGCTGACCTGTGCTGAGTGGGCGAGACCGACGCTCGTATTGCTCGCCTTATGGATTATCGGTCAGCAGATTATTTTGTATCTCGCCGGCCTGCAGGATGTTCCCCAGGACCTGTACGATGCCGCAGACGTAGACGGCGCAAACTTTCTGTCAAAGTTCCGCAATGTGACCGTCCCCATCTTAACGCCTGTCGTCTTCTTCCATCTGATTACGTCGGTGATCGGCGCTCTGAACTTCTTTGCGATCCCCTACATTATGACTGGAGGTACCGGCTTTCCAGCCAATTCGACATTGTTCTATTCAATCTATCTTTATAAGAACGCCTTCCATTACCTGGAGATGGGCTATGCTTCGGCAATGGCATGGCTGCTATTCATGTTCACCCTGGTTGTGACGTTGATCATCTTCCGGTCGGCGCGTCTGTGGGTCTTTTATGCAGGAGGCGAAGACTAAGATGGTCGCCGACAGCCAGCCAGTCAGTCCCCAATTTGCGCGAGATCATGCCAGGCGGGTCATGGCGAGGCGCTTACGAGGATTGATGCGCAGCGTCCTGATCCATGCAAGCCTTATCCCGGCGGCCTTTGTTTTCACTTTGCCGTTTCTGTGGATGTTGTCTACGTCACTGAAGCCCGACGTTCAGTTCTACGCTTATCCACCTGTCGTCATTCCCTCCCCGTTCCAATGGTCGAACTATCCTGATGCAGTCAAATTCATCACGTTTTTTCTCTATCTTCGCAATACGCTGACGATTGCCGTTCTTGCGACGATTGGTGTTCTGATCTCTTCGTCTCTGGTAGCCTACAGCCTTGCCCGCATTCCCTGGCGGGGTCGCAACTTTCTGTTCATCCTGACGGTAGCGACTCTGATGCTACCCTTTCAGGTCACGATGATTCCTCTGTTTATCGTCTTCAAGAACCTCGGCTGGGTGAACTCCTGGCTTCCTCTCATCGTACCCCACTGGTTTGGTGGCGCGCTCTACATTTTCCTGCTGCGTCAGTTCTTTATGACCATCCCGATGGAGTTGTCGGAAGCAGCTCGCATCGACGGTGCCAACGAGTTGAAGATCTATTACTCCATTATCCTGCCCCTCTCCAAGCCGGCTCTGGCGACAGTGGCGATTTTCGAGTTCATCGCCCGCTGGCGCGACTATATCGGACCCCTGATCTATCAGAGCGATCAGTAACAGTACACTTTGTCGTTGGGCATCTACGAATATCAGACCCAGTATGGCGCTGAGTGGGGATTACTCATGGCTGCGTCGGTGCTGATCACGCTGCCCATTATCATGCTTTTCTTCTTCCTGCAGAAGACCTTTGTGCAAGGCATTGCTCTAACCGGCATCAAAGGATAGGTCGAAGTTGCGGGAATGATCTCCTTGTCTTTCCTCTGAAGTCTTGTTGAAGTTGCTGCCACAGATGGCTGGCCTGTTTATGATGTTTTCCCCTCCCCTAGTCCGCTTACCGAGATTTTCAACTCAGTGAGGATTTCCGCATGCCCATTCGATTGGCCCTGATCGGCTGCGGCAGGATTTCGCGACGGCACGTCCTGGCGATGAAGGACCTGCAGGAACGCGGACGCGGCGATTTCGTCGTGCGCGCGGTATGCGACGCAAATGAACAGGCGGCGTCGGAGCGCGCCGATATGCTTGAGGAGCTGCTTGGGGAACGCCCCGCTGTTTACAACACGCATCAGGAGCTTTTGGCCGAAGCTCAAGTTGACGCCGCGGACCTGTGCCTTCCTCACGGCCTCCACCACGGTATCGCTGTGGACTGCATGGAGGCCGGCCTGCACGTGCTGTGCGAGAAACCGCTGGGCGTTACCATCAAAGCCTGCCGCCTGATGATAGACGCCGCTAAGAGAACGGGGCGAGTACTGTCCACGGCCGCGCCTCACCGCCGCCAGCCGGGACAGAGGACAGCGAAGTGGATACTCGATGAGTCCGGTCTGCTCGGAACGCCGCTGAGCTTCTTTCATCAGCTTCGTTCCTCGGCTGTACTTGCGGGCGCCCTCAGCCAGGAATCGGCCCGGCCGAACCCTTCCCAGCTGTGGGGGCAGCAGCCTGCGGGGTCCGATGAACCTCTTCCCGGACATAAGCGCTGGCGCAGGGACAGGCTAATGTCAGGTGGGGGGCCTGTGCTCGACAGCGGATTCCATTACTGCGATTCTCTTCGCTATTTCTTTGGTGAGGTTGACAAGGTGTACGCCGTCCTGCGGTCGATGAAGTCGGGAGCACCGGAGCCAATGGGCGACGCGCCGGAAGATACGGCTTTCATAACCTTTTCGTTCAAGAACGGAGTCACCGGCTGTTGGTCATGGAGTTTCGCTGCTCCGGGCGAAGAGGCCTACGATGTAACCTTTTACGGGAGTCGCGGCTCATTGCGAGATACAACGGCGGGTCCCTTTTCAATCTTTCATCTGTTTGAGCGAACCCCTGAGAAGCTGGAGACGGCCCGTCTCGAATGTTCTGATGGTTCGGTCTACAATATGGAGGAGATGGAGGCGATGCACAGGACGTCGCTGTCGAAGGAGGAGGCGGAGTTCCTGTACCCAGGGGGCGCAACCGACGGCTTCTCAATCGAGATATGGGAGTTTCTGGAGATACTTCGGGGTAACAGGCCGGCGCCAGAGATTGACGGCTGGGAGGGCATGAGATCGTTGGCGTTGGGCGATGCCATCTACGAATCGGGCTTGACCGGAGAGGTCATTTCCGTTGATGATGTCCTGAATGGGGCGCGTTCTGAATTTCAAGACCCGATCGATGAGCACTGGGGCTTGTCTTAGTACGGATAGGGAAAGAGTGACAGGAGGGGATCCATGTCTATCGGCATGAGCCAGCAGCATAGAGCGGATTTCGACGAAAAGGGATTCATCATTCTGGAGGACTTCCTGACCCAGGATGAGTTAAACAGGTTGTTGGCGGCGATCGATGAAGTCGCAGAAGAGGTGAGGGAAGTCCAGGGGCTCGGACCGGACGACCCTTTCGCAGTCCGTAATGCACTCTCGCGCCACGAGGCCTTTCTCGACCTGATCGATCACCCGCGTATGTTGCCGCTGGTGGTGGACGCTATTGGGTGGAACATTCAGATTCGTACTACGCACCTGGATTACCGGCCTCCCTACCCTGAGACAATTAAACCCGGCAAGCTCGGCGTTGGGGACGGGGCGGACCAGGACGTGGGCTACCGTAACCTTTCGTGGCACCCTGACCTCGCAAGTGACTCCCTCTTCATGGCCCCCTCTCTTGACGGACGGTTGCCCTTCATGGAGATCAAGGTGTTTTACGTACTCTCGGATCTGAGCGAGGGCCAGAGCGGCAATCTCTGGATGGTGCCCGGCAGTCACCTCCGTTCGCCAAACGAGCTGCGTGAGAACGGCAGGCAGGTGGACCCGAGCGAAGCACTGGAGCTGCGTCTGAAGCCGGGCGCGGCTGTCGTGTGGCGGACCGCCGTCTGGCACTGCGTCGGACCGAATCTCTCTGACCGGACGCGCAAGATTATGCATATCGGCTACCACTACCGCTGGCTGCGCCCCACCGACTACATCAGCCAGGATCAAGCCCTTGTCGAGCGCAGTTCACCGATTCGAAAGCAGTTGTTAGGTGCGCTTGCCAGCGGCGCCGACCCTCTTGGGGGCGAGTCGACTTTCCATCCTTCTTCGCAATACTGGTTGACAAAGAATGATGACGATGTTCCCTTACGTGCGTGGGCGGCAGAACGAGGCGTCGGTCGGGAAGGGTTTTTCACGGCACTTTGAGTTGCTGAGAGCTCCTACAAAGGTTTCATTCAATGGCGAAAAGTTCCGACATTCGAACGGTCAAGGACCCAGTGTTTGCCGACCTTGGCCTGTATGAGCAGGTTTCGGGTCTGTACGACGGGCAGTGGGTCGCGGGTGAAGGCCGAAGTCGCATCGCTGTTCATTCACCCATAAACGGTGAGTGGCTGGCAGATGTCGCTGTCGCAGGGGACGAAGACTATGATCGCATGATTGAAAGGGCATGGGCGTCCTTCGATGAGTGGTCACTCGTGCCAGCTCCTAAACGCGGAGAGATTGTACGGGCGATCGGTGACAGATTGCGGGCATACGTTGAGAGCCTGGGGCTGTTGGTTACGCTGGAGGTGGGGAAGACTCCCGTAGAAGGCAAGGGCGAAGTACAGGAGATGATCGACATCGCCGACTTTGCTGTTGGGCTTTCCCGTCAGTTGTACGGTATGACGATCGCCAGTGAGCGGCAGGACCACCGCCTGTACGAGCAGTGGCATCCGTACGGCGTCGTAGGCGTCATTACCGCTTTCAACTTTCCTTGCGCAGTCTGGTCCTGGAACGCTTTCATCGCTGCAGTCCTCGGAAACGTGGTCGTGTGGAAGCCTTCGCCCAACGCTGCGCTGACCGCGATTGCTACAACCAATATCGTGAACGATGTGCTTGACGAGCAAGGACTGCCGCCGCTGTTCTTCCTTGCTGTTGACGGGGCCGGCGAAATCGGACAACTGATGAGTTCAGACAGCAGACTGCCGTTGCTGTCCTTTACAGGATCGGTGCGAACAGGGCGCGAGGTTGCAGCCAAGGTAGGCGAACGACTCGGCCGCTCTATCCTGGAGTTGGGGGGAAACAATGCGGCGATCGTCACCCCGGACGCCGACATGGAGATCGCGCTGCGCGGGGTTGCTTTTGGCGCGCTGGCTACGGCCGCACAGCGGTGTACGACAACCCGGCGCCTGATACTACACGAGAGTCTCTCTGGCAGCTTTCTCCCTCGCCTGGTTGAAGCCTACGGAAGCGTCAGAGTCGGTAGCCCGCTGAAACCCGACGTGCTGGTTGGCCCGCTGATTAACAAAACAGCAGTTGACAGCTACTCCAGTGCAATCGGAAGGGCAGAGGCAGCCGGCGGGCAAGTCCGCGATTGCTACAACCAATATCGTGAACGATGTGCTTGACGAGCAAGGACTGCC
>VYDA01000394.1:0-1906 GCA_009843665.1 Caldilineaceae bacterium SB0675_bin_29
GCCCCCGACACCGGTGAAGAGGTGCGCAGCGTCGTCAGGTCAGTCGCCGCCGCCGCGCACGCGGGCACGCCCTTTCACCGCATGGCCATCCTCTACTGGAATCAGGAGCCTTATGCCGTACTCATCGCCGAACAGCTCGCCGCCGCTGGCATCCCAATCGCTGGTCCCTCAACGGCAAGGCTGGCCGCGACCCCCATCGGGCGCATGCTCAAGGGCATCGTCGATCTCGCCGGCAGCGACCTGCCCAGGGAGGAGGTGATGCGCTGGCTCACCTCCTGTCCGGTCAAGTCCTCTTCGGCCCGATTCAGTCCCTCGCGTTGGGACGCGGTCTCGCGTGAAGCCGGCGTCGTTGCCGGCATTGAGCAGTGGCGCGACCGTCTGGCCAGCTATGCCGCTTCCCAGCAGCGCACCACCACAAGGCAGGACGAAGAACGGTCCGCAGGCAGAGAAAAAGAGCTTACGCAGTCGGCGGCAGAGGCGTGGGCATTGCGTGGCTTTATGCTCAGGCTGCACGATACCCTCAACCACGCACAGGACAGCCAGACCTGGGCGGCTTTCGTCAACTGGGCCGGAGAGATCATCGACCACTACCTTGACGAAGCGTCGCTCCCATCTGTCGAGCGCGACAATCTTGACACCCTCGTCGCGGCGCTTCAGGAGCTGGCGAATCTCGACGAAGTGGAGGAAGGCGCCGATCTCGATGCCTTTCGGGCTGCCCTCGACGAGACGCTCAACCGGCCCGCCGCCAGAGCCGGCGCCTTGGGAGAAGGTCTCCTGGTCGGTCCTGTCCGCATCGCAGCAGGCCTGCGCTTCGACAAAGTCTTCCTAGTCGGCATGGTCGAGGGCCTGGTGCCCGCGCAACCCCCCGACGATCCCCTGTTGCCGCCGTCAGAACGCGAGAAAACGGGCCTCCTTTTTCACTCCACCGCCGCCGAACGCTACGACTATCTCGCCGCCGCCGCGGCCGGACGCACCCGCGTGCTCACCTTCGCCCGCGGCAACAACATCGCCATGCGCGAGCAACACCCGTCCCGCTGGTTCCTCGAAGAGGCCACCTGCCTTTACGGCTCGCCCGTCTACCCCTCCATGCTCTCCAATCCCCGTGAACTCGCCCAAATCCGGGAAAAACCCTGGTTTGAAGAGGTGGTATCGGCCCAACACGGCATCAACACCCTTTCAGCGACGCAGCCCGCAGATATCCACGACTACGATCTGCACCTGCTTTCGCAATGGCGAAAAGCCGGCATCGCAATCGACGCCCATCATCTCGCCCAGACGGAATCGGTTTTGGCTCGCGCCCTTGAAATGCAACGGGCCAGATACGCAGCGCCGTTGACGAGCTGGGACGGAGACCTCTCGTCGGCCATCTCACCATCCGGCCGCATCGGGCTCTCCAACCGTGAATTCTTCTCGCCCACGCGACTGCAAACCTGGGCAACCTGTCCCTTTCGCTACTTTCTCTCAAACGTGCTCGGCATCGCCGCGCCCGAGCAACCGGAGGAGCTGGCCACTATTTCGGCCCTGGAGCGGGGATCGCTGCTGCATGCGATTCTGGAACGCTTCATTCGAGAGGCGCAGGAGCAGGGCGCCATCCTGCCCGACCAACCCTGGACCGACGACCACCGCCGCCAGCTCTTCAAGATTGCCGAAGAGGAATTCCACAAGGCCGAGCAGCGCGGCGTCACCGGCAAACCCCTCCTCTGGGAAATGGACCGCGACCAGATGGTCAGCGATCTGGAAAGATTCCTCAAAGAAGATGCCAAACTTCGCAAGAAGCACGGCGTCTCACCCTATGCCGTCGAAAGCTCTTTCGGTTTCTCCGGGAATGAAGATGAATCGCCGCTGCAATCCGTCGAGTGGTCGAGCGCCCGCACCGGCACGCTCCGCTTTCGGGGCCATATCGACC
>VYDA01000394.1:1916-3649 GCA_009843665.1 Caldilineaceae bacterium SB0675_bin_29
ACCTCTCACCGTCCGGAGACACCGCCCTCGTTCTCGATTACAAGTCTGGCGGTACAAGCAGTTACGCAAACATGAACAAAGACCCCCTCCAGCGCGGCAAACTCCTGCAGTTGCCCGTTTACGGTCTCGCCGCCCGGCAGCTGCTGGGCCTTGGGATCGACATAAAGGTCGCCTATTGGTTCGTGACCGAGAAGGGAAAATTTGTGACCCGCCCGCCCAAACCGGCAACGCTCGAAGAGATGCTTGACGACTTCAGCGATGTCGTCGGCACTATCACCGACGGCATCGGCGCCGGACTCTTCCCAGCCAATCCGGGTAGGGATGGCAACAACTGCCGCTACTGCGAATTCAAGCATCTCTGCCCCACCCGCCGCGAGTGGCACTGGCGCCGTAAGCGTGAAGATCGGCGCCTGTCCGCCTACGTGACCATGGCCGGCGAGGAGGCAGGCCGATGATCACCCTTTCCGACCAGCCGGCACGTGACGCCATCCTCGAGCGCCTCGACCAGAACATGGTCGTCGAAGCCGGCGCCGGCACCGGCAAAACACGCAGCCTCGTCGATCGCGTCGTCGCCCTCATCAGGACCGGCCGGGCGCGGCTGGGCGGGATCGCCGCCATCACCTTCACCGAATCGGCTGCCGCCGAACTGCGCGCCCGCATCGCCGAGAGCCTCGAACTGGCCGCTGATGACGAAAGCTTGCCCCAGGACCAGCGGAAACGCTGCCGGCTCGCCGTGGCAGAGCTGGACCAGGCCGCCATCCAGACGCTGCACAGCTTCGCCGCCCGGCTCCTGGGTGAGCGTCCACTTGCCGCCGGCCTGCCGCCGGGGTTCACCATCCGCGACGAGATCGCGGCCGAAATCGCCTTCGAAGACCGCTGGTCAGCTTGGCTGGATACCACCCTTGAGGACCCCGAGGCACAGGATGCCCTTCGCCCTGCCCTGACAGCAGGCATGACCCTCGACCACATGCGCAAGATCGCGGACAGTTTTCACACAAATCACGACCTGCTCGCCGGCGCCTCCTTTGATGCGCCCGCATCACAGTTCGACGAAAGCGAGCAGGCGTCAGAGCTGACCCCGGTGCTCAAGCTGTTGCAGAGCTTTACGCTCGATTACGCCCGCGAACGGCGGGCAGCCGGCCAGGTCGAGTTCCTCGACATGCTCGTCCTCGCACGCGATCTGCTCCGGGATAACATCCCTGCGCGTGACCACTTTCGCGACCGTTTCACCCACATCCTCATCGACGAAATGCAGGACACCGACCCCCTGCAGGCGGAGATTGCCCTGTTCCTGGCCGAAAAAATAGACGGTCGCACAAACCCCGACGATCGTCCCCGCGACTGGCGCAAGGTCCAGCCCATCGAAGGCAAGCTCTTCGTCGTCGGCGACCCCAAGCAGTCGATCTACCGCTTCCGCCGCGCCGACATTCAGCAGGTCGAACAGATGCGGCAGGCGGTCGGCGGAGCCAGCGTTCTGCTCCAACAGAACTTCCGCTCCCAGCCGCCGGTCATCGACTGGGTCAACCACCTCTTCAGCCAGTGGATGCGGGGCGAAGCGCAGGCCGATTATGCGCCCCTCGTCGCCGTCCCGCAGACAGGCGAGTCGCCCCCCGTTCGTTTCATCGGTGGAGAAATCGAAGGGAATATGGGGGGCGTACGCCGCCAGGAAGCCGGAGCCATCGCCCGCGCCATCCGCACGGCGATAGACGACGGCTGGCAGGTCCGTTCGGAGG
>VYDA01000394.1:3659-6854 GCA_009843665.1 Caldilineaceae bacterium SB0675_bin_29
GCGTTCTGATGCCGCGTCGCTCCGGCTTCGATGCACTTGAGATCGCGTTCGAGGACGCAGACATCCCCTTCCGTCTCGAAAGTGCCTCCCTTATCTACAATACGCAGGAGATACGCGATCTGCTGAACTGCCTCATGGCCGTAGACGATCCAACCCACCCGGTCGCGGTCGTGGCCGCGCTGCGCTCCCCCGCCTTCGCCTGCTCCGATACCGATCTGCTCACCTTCGTCGAAGCGGGTGGGCAGTTCGACTACCTAACCGAGAATGACTCCCCTGGTGGCCGCGTAACCGAATCGCTGGCCGTCCTGCGAGAGTTTCACGAACAACGCAAATGGACCGCCCCGGCCGCGCTCATCGAGCAGTTCGTGCGCGCCCGCCGGCTCCGAGAGCTCGCCCTTGACGAACGCCAGTGGCGCGGGCGCTGGACACGTTACGGCTTCCTCATAGACCGCGCCCGCGCCTTCGCTGCAACCGGCGAGGGCTCCCTGCGCGCATTCCTTGCCTGGACCGATCGCCAGCGCGAAGAGCAGGCAAGAGCGCGCGAGACGGTCGTGCGCGAGTCCGACGCCGGCGCAGTCAGCGTGATGACCGTCCATGGCGCCAAAGGACTGGAATTCCCCATCGTCCTCCTCGCCGGGATCAACGCTACACGAGGCCCCAGCCCCGATCCCGTGCTGTTCGATCGCACAACCGGTCGCATTGAAGTGAAAGCCGAGCTTCAAACACTCGGATACGAAGAGCTGGCCGGATTCGAGAAGGAGCGCGGGGAAGAGGAGCGCGTGCGGCTGATCTACGTTGCCGCGACCCGCGCCCGCGATCATCTCGTCGTCAGTCTTTACCGCAACAAGAGGGGTAGTGCCTCAGCCGCCGCCCGCATCGAAGAGTTCATGCAAGGGGCGGACCGTCTCTGGCAGCGCCTCGAGCCCGCGGCAGCCCCCGCGCCGCGCGCCTCCGACGCCGCCAGCGCAACTGCACCCCTCGCCGACGATACCCCCGAGACGCGCCAACACTGGAAACACCAGAGGCGCCAGCTCTTCGCCGCCCGCAGCCGCCCCATCTCGGCGGCCGCCACCCGTATCGCCCAGGATAAGCAGGATGAAAAGCTGGAACAGGACATCCCCGACGAACCCTGGCGCCGCGGTCGCGCCGGGACCAACTTCGGCCGCGCCGTGCACGCCGTGCTCCAGGTCGTCGACCTGCACACGGGCAGCGATCTCGACGAAAACGTGCGCGCGCAGGCCGCGGCCGAGGGCGTGTCCGCGCACGCTGACCAGATTTCGCGTCTCGTGCGCCGCGCGCTTCAAAGCTCCCTCGTCGAACGGGCGCTGGCATCGGGACGCTGGTGGCGAGAGGCGCCTGTCGCCGGCCCCGTCGGCGACGGCATCGTTGAAGGCTTCATCGACCTCCTTTTTGAGGAAGAGGACGGCTTCGTGATCGTTGATTTCAAGACCGATGCCGTCGGCTCCGAAGAAGAGGTCGAACAGGCGATGGAACGCTACCGCCTGCAGGGTGGGGCCTACGCACTTGCCTTGAGCAAAGCTGCCGGCGTCAACGTGAAGGAGGTCTCGTTCCTCTTTCTCCAACCAAACCTCCAGAAATCCGTTGACAACCTCCCGCAGGCACAGGACGAAGCCGAAGGGGCGGCACTGGCCTTCCTCTCAAGAACTGCGATGGCAAATCTGTAGCCAGCAACTGGGCTGGCCGGATCCCGGATACGCCAGTCCCGGCACGGCGGCAAACAGTCCGTTTAACCTGTACCTGCACGGAAGCTTACCCAGCCGCGAGAGAGTAAGATCGCAACGCGGCGAGGACCAGCCCGCCCCGGATGGTCCTCGCCGTCTATCAGTGATTCGTCCGCATCGTGACTGTTTGCGCCGAAAGGGCGGAACCGCTTGTCCAGGCTCCCTCAGCGCTCACCCGGTGTCAGTCCGATGGTGGCAACTCTTGACATTCGACGTGTTCGTTGCCGCTCAGTGAGTCATACGCGTTGAAGATCAGCCTCGAATCGGGCGTTATGCCGGGAATGTCCCCAATCAGCGTTATCGTGTCGGCCCTGGGAGAGACGACAATTGCCGCCTCCTCCATCCTTCTGAAGCCGTCCTCGATTCTTCTTGAGGTATAGGCTTCCACTTTGCTCTCGATGGGCGCAGTAGTACTGCTGTCTGCGTTCTCTGGAGAGACGGTGTGGGTGGCAGACATCTCGTAGTCCAGCCCAAATTGGCCGCTCTCCTGACCAGGGTCAACGTCAATCGACACTTCCCAACGGTACTCGTACGCGCTTTCCCCTGCGTCCGCTCTGTTGAACACGAGCGTTTCCGGCACGTCCCGCAGTTGGAATATGACCGCAAGCGTTTCACCGGCCAGAGCCGTGCTAATGCCGATAATGTCTACGTGGGCCGGCAGTTCGTCAGACCCCGCGTCGGCTATGGTCTGAAGTGGCTTGATAAAGGCCTCACCCTTACCGCAAGGGGCAGGAAACAGCAACGGATTCATGGGAAAGTGACACTCCAGTTGGTCTTCGCCTCTCATCACATCGGTCGTAACGAAAACGAGTCGTGAATCCGCAGTGATTCCAGGTATGGTCCCGATCAGGGTAATCGTGTCAGCCTCGGCGGAGGCAATATAGCTCGATTCTCCGAAAGTGACGTAGCTTCTTGGCCCAATTCTCCAAACGTTTGACTCTAGTCCGTTTGAGACAGGGGTTATGACGTTCTCCCCGCTTTCTGACAGAAAAGCAATCTGATGAGCCGATAGCAGGTATTCGAACCCCCCTCCAAAGCCGGTATTCCTGTCGTTGTCCACATCGATCTGTACCTCCCACCTGTACTCCATCATCCCTTTCTGAATACCGGTTCTGTTGAAAGTCAGGCTCTCCGGAAGGTCTCGCAGATGGAATACCACTTTCAGTTTCTCGCCCGACAAGGAAGTGTCGATACCGGTGATGTCGAAGTGGGCGGTGTCAGCGTCTATAGGCATGTCGGACTTGGTAAAACTCCATACCTGCACATCCGCAACGTCGTCTGTCACGGAATCGCCCGGTGCAAATCCTTCCACGGAACTGCACTGGGGGGAGCTATCATCCCAGAAAACCGGCGCAGAGCATCCGACCGAATCCGACCCGTACAAATAGTCGTAGACCCTGAACGTAAGTCGCGACTGCGGCGTGATTCCGGGAACGGCCCCGCTGAGAGTAAT
>VYDA01000394.1:6864-8972 GCA_009843665.1 Caldilineaceae bacterium SB0675_bin_29
CTGTTCCAGCGTGGCGCTGCCGAAAAACAGACCTCGTATATCGCCATCTGATGAGAGTTCCCACCCGGCGCCCTCCGTTCCATTCTCGATCGACTGCGTGCGATTGGTTCCTTCGTCGAATGGGCGCGCGGCATGGAAGGCCAATAGCGCAAAATCGTTCCCCCCAATGCCGGTCTCTTTGTCATCGTCTACGTCAATTAACACCTCCCACCCATACTCCATCAGCCCTTCGGGCACACCGGTTCGATTGAAAGTAAGCCTGTCCGGCACGTCTCGAAGATGAAATATGACGAGCAATCCGCCGTCACTCAAAAAGGTGTTGATTTTGGTAACGTCGATATGCGGCGGCAGCGAATGCGCGATTTCATCGGTCGCGGATTGACCGGGCAGGATAGAATCTTGGCCGGATCCGCAGTCACCGAGTGTCACAAGCTCATCGATAGCTGGAAAGCATCCTACTTGATCGAATCCGCCCAGCGCATCAGTGCTTCTGAATGCCAGCCTCACCTCAGGCTTTAGCCTTGGTACGCCCCCGGTTATCGTGATCGTGTCCGCTTCGGCAGACAGTTCGACCTTGGCATCCAGGACGGGTTTCGGCCCGTCGATGCCCAGGGACCAGGTGCTTGCCTTCAACTTGCCCCCGTTTTCTTCCACGGACACAGTATGATAGGCCGACAGAAGGTATTCGAAACCGCCCATAAAGCCGGTTCCAGGATCGTCGTCCAGGTCCACCCACACCTCCCAGCTGTACTCGATCGAGCCTGGCGCAACGCCTGGTCTGTTGAATATCAGGGACTGCGGAAGGTCTTTCAGGTGGAATGCCGCTGTCAGCATCAACCTCCCTGAGATGGAGGTGCTGACTTTGGCAATATCCGTATGGGCTGCCAGCTCGTCGGAGAGGTCGTCGGTAATGGTATCCCCCGGCCTGATTACTTCGGCAGGATCGCAGGTGCTGGACGCACCCTCCGCGGTCGAGTCCTGTTGGGCAACCGCAATTCCGGGCGCCAGAGCCACCAGAAATAAGAGCAGACAGATGGTGGTAAAACGCTCAGTCTTCATTGAAAGGTCTCCCGAGAGATGGATTGATCAGAAGCGCGGAGGATACGGTCACGATGAACAGATAGTGTACAGGGACTTCCTTGACCGTTTTTCGTATTGTTCGATTTTCCGAGCCAGCTGTTCAATATCGGCCGCGAAAGCATGTACCAGGTAATGCCAGGTGATTTCGAATGCCGGGTACAGTCCTCTTCACAGTCTCGCCCCTTGGCAAGCTGGAATTGGATAGGGCACGTTACGGGTACTTCCTTCGAATCAGTCCACACGCATTCCGCAGCGTCTGTCTCGCTCAATCGTATCGTTTTCGGGAACTCAAGATCCTGAAAACGGTGCTCTGGGTGAAATTCTCTCACAGTAGGCGCGGGTCGTAAACCTGCCAGAATCGTAGCGTACCTCCCAAAATGAGGGCGAAACGTCGAATACCACGGAGCAACTACACTGGACTGAACGAACTGCTGGTCTGGTCAACCCCCAAACTGAACCGCACTCCGAATGCCGGTAGAGCGGCCAAGACGCCCGCGAGCCCAGGATGCAGCCCGCGCGAGAACTCCTGGTCTCAGACCCCAATGGTATCTCTCCAGAGAACTCTGTTGAATCACTATCTGGCGCGACATCCTGTTGACGTCGTCGACGCCAACAGCGTCTCCGGTCGGCCTATATTCAACCTGGCTCTCTTGGCAATGTAAGTCCGATTGCCAAGAGAGCCAGGATATGAAGCGCCCTTTCAGAGGCGTCGTGAAGTACGCCAACAGTTCTCTTGGTACATGTCCCACTTGTCAATTGTCATTCCGTACGGTTATATTCTGGTAAAATTCCGCAACAGTAATTCCACTTCGTTGAACAGTTAGACCTAATTCGATTACCTTTAGTCCAATGCTCTTCTCGTTGGCGGCGACAATTACGCAGAGAGCGCTCAGCCAAATCCCCTCATTCAGATGCCAGCCGCGCACGGAGTTGCGTAGCATCGGGGACCCAAAAAGCAGCAGTGAGTGGTCTGCATCCGCTCCTGGGCAAAGTGATGCGCCAAGACGAAGAAGAGCCCCGTACAGCAG
>VYDA01000160.1:0-1013 GCA_009843665.1 Caldilineaceae bacterium SB0675_bin_29
CGCTACGACCACAAGCCCCCTCCCCTTCTCCAGATGGAAAACGCCATCAGCCTGGCGCACGGCGGCAGCAGCGTCCTCGGGCAGTTCCCCTACCCCGACGGCTCAACCGATCCGGCCCAGTATCGCGGCTATGAACAGATCTTCCGGCCTACCGAAGAGATTGAGCCCTGGCTGCGCCAGCCCCAATCGGTCAGCGACGTCGGAATCCCTCTCCTGACCAAGCCTCGCACCGCCTCGCTCTTCTGGTATCTGATGACCGAAGGCGTCGAAAACATCCACCAGGCTTTGCTCGACTACCACTATCAGTACGACATCCTGCGCAGCCTTGACGACCTGGAGTCCTACCGGCTCATCTTCCTGGCCGATCAGGCCGCACTCTCCGATGCCGAGATCGACCGGCTCCGTAGCTACGTGGCGGGCGGAGGCAACCTGCTTGCTAGCGGCTACAGCTCTCTGTGGGACGAAAACGGCCGCCGCCGTGACGACTTTGGCCTTGCCGATCTCTTCGGCGTTTCCTTCCGCCGCGATCCCGGTCTGCCCTACGTGAGCATCCGGCTGCGCGAAGAGGCCCTCGCCGACCGTATCACTTCCTTCCCCATGTTCGCGGAAGATTCGCCCCCCGTCGAAGTGAGCCTGAACGGCGCCACCGCGCTCGGAGACCTGGTCTATCAAGAGGCAAACCGCACCGGCGGCACCACGGTAATGTGGGGCAACGCGCCGCCGGACGAGGACCAGGCCCACCCGGGTTGTGCAGGAACGACTACGGCAAGGGCGTGTGCTGGTACGCCGCCTGGCCTCTGCGGACGGGCGGCCTGTCAAATGTCTGGATAAAGCGTCTGATCAAAGAGCTCGTCAGCGACGTTGTAACCCAACCGGTGCTCACAACCACCGCGCCGGCCGGCGTCGAAGTCGTGCTGAACCGCCAGGACGGTCGCCATGTCGTCCACCTCGTCAACCATCACGTCGGCTCACCCGACAGGCCGTCATTCGACGAAGAAAACGGGCTGGTCCTC
>VYDA01000160.1:1023-8954 GCA_009843665.1 Caldilineaceae bacterium SB0675_bin_29
AATTCAACTGGATTTGAGACGGCTGGGACTGGACAGCGTGCAGCGGGTCTATGCGCCTCCGCAAAGCGACCTCTCCTACCGGGTAGATGGAAGCAACCTGGTCGTGCAAGCTCCGCCACTGCGGGCGCACGCGCTGTTCGCTGTCGAGTGATATCAGAGAGTCTCAGAATCGGACCGCCACTTCCGGCGGCGTTCTGGCCCGCTGATTAATCGTAACCTGACCGTTTCTGAGTCGTTCAGGCAGTTTCTGGCGAGGAAGAAATGGAAACCAATCAACGGCCGGCCGGCGCTAACCCGCCGGCCGGCACATAGGAAATCTTCGCGCTGGCTTCGACCAGCTTCACTTATGGGCAGGAATCTGCTAGTCAACCGCTCCCGAACTGTACATACTCCAGCACCGCCGGGTTGCAAATATCTTTCGGCTGCCGGTCGTTGAAGAAGTCGAGTATCGCATCCACGGCCATATGCTCAATGCGTCTGCGCCCTTCAATCGTCGTCGACGCCGAGTGCGGGGTCGCCACGATCTTGGGATGCGTGCGCAGCCGCGACGAGACCGGGGGCGGCTCCGGGTCAAACACGTCCAACCCCGCCCCGCGGATCTGCCCGCTGTCCAGCGCCTCCAGAAGGGCATCCTGGTCGACCAGCGGGCCGCGCGCCAGATTGAGCAGGATAGCCTCATCCTTCATCTGCTTGAAGCGGTCTGCATTCATCAAGTGGCGCGTTTCCGGCGTGGAAGGCGCGTGCAGGCTGAGAATGTCGGCGCTGCCGATAACCGTGTCCAGGTCAGCGAGCTCTACGCCAATCTCCGCGGCTCGCTCCGCTGTGATGTAAGGGTCGAAAGCCAGTACACGCATGTCCAATCCCCGCCCGCAGATGTAAGCCACGCGCCCGCCGATCCGGCCCAGCCCGACCAGCCCGAGCGTCTTGCCCACCAATTCCGTGCCCATCGGCACAGCCCGGGGCGCAAAGTCGCCGGCGGCCAGCTGCTCCTGCCCCGGCTTGACCTGCTTGGCCACCGCCAGCATCAGAGCCACCGTATGTTCGGCAGTCGATTCCGTGGGCCCGTCCGGCGTATTGCAGAAGACGACCCGATGCCGCGTGGCCGCGTCCAGGTCCACGTTGTCGATGCCAATGCCTGTGCGCACCAGGATGCGCAAATTGGGTAACCGGTCGAAGACATCGTCGTTATAACGGATTGCCGAGGCCGCCAGAATCGCCTGGGCCGGCTCCGCGCTGCCCACCGGATCATCCGGGTCAGCGATCAGCCGCGTAACCGTATCAGGAAACTTGGACAGAGCGTCCGAAAGCTGGGGCGCTTCGCTCCAGACATGCGTTAGTTCGGATTGGTTCATGGAATCTACTCCGGCCTTTCCATTAGTTCCAGTAGGGAGGCAGAACTGTCTAGGTCTATGCCAAGCCTAATACCCCTGCCTTTCACAGTAGTCAAAGACACTCTCTTGCCGCCATCTATATTGGTGCGTCGGTCCAGCGTCGCGCTCGAATGTTTATCAGCGTCTGAAGCGGAACGGTCGCTCGCTGTGGCAGCGCGCATCTCTTGGCCTGCTGGCACTTCTTCATTCAAATTGCGCATCGTACTCATGTGCCAAAGAATAGTATGTGGGCCCTACTAAGTCAAAAAAGTAGGCCCTTTCTAAGAATGGAGGTTGTAACGCATCACCATCCGCTTCTGACCCACCGGCGTCACATCCACGAAGCCTGCCCGGCGATACGTCTCCGGCGTCCCCATATACGTGTACGACGGCGCATCCGGCGCAACCGGGTACCCTTCAACAGCAGGTGCGCCTTGACCTCGGGCATAATCGACTGCCGCCTGCAACAGCCTGCCCGTCAACCCTTGCCGTCGGAAACGGCGGTCGACGAACAGACACACCACCGACCAGACCGGCGCGTCGTCAACGCGCGGCAGCACCCGGGATCGCTCCAACGCCGCGTAACTTTCGCGCGGCGCCACCGAACACCAGCCAACAGGTGTCGTACCGCTGTAGGCAAGGATCCCGACGGGCGTGCCCGCCCGCACCAGCTCTTCCAGGGCGGCAACACGTTTTTCTTTGGTTGAGCGGCGAAACGCCGAGCTGGTCATCCGCCACCGCATACAGGAGCAGTATCGAAACTTGCCGTGACAATTCGAGAACTCTTCCAGGTCTGGAAGCCGCTCGGCCGTCACAGGCAGGAACAATAGGCGTGAGTTTCCTTGATTATCCATATGATCTCGGTTCGACAGATCCGCGCTGACCAGGTCTCAGGACGGTCATCCCATAGGGGCTCTGGGCATCGCAGGACTTCGATGCCCACTGTTTCCTGAATGATTCTATAGCATCGCGACAATTACAGTCGATTATCCTGGACCTGCAACTCTTGAATGCGGCCCATCCTGCGTGATCCGCCTGGCCTGATTTCCAGAAGGCATTTCGGCGAGCTCCGTGCCACCGCCATTGTATACCTTCACATCAATGCGCCTACCTGCCCTAGAGTCTGAGATGGGGCATCCCAAACCTGTTTGACAGCCCAAACTAAATGTAGTATACAAAGGCCGACCACAACGAATCCAACCGGGCGCAGAGAATTGCTCTTGGCTACGCGTCCCGTAAGCAACCCGATGCTCCAATGCAGGGCGAACGCGACGGCAGCCTCTCCTGCAAGAACCGCATTCTTGCCAGCAGCATCAGATGGGCGCAACCAGAGCAACGCCTCCTACGCCCGCAGCTTCGAAACCGGTTTCAACCGCCCCTAATGCCTTCGCGTGCAACCGAGCCGTACAGTTCCCCTGGTTCAGTATGACGCGTGACGGCTGACCGCTGGGCGGATTACTCTTTCGTTTTCTGGATTCCTCAGGAGGAAACTCATGCAAAGAATTACTCGCACCTTCGTGCTGGCCGCAGTACTCATACTGGCCGTCATTCTTTCAGCATGCGCAGCGCCGGCGGCTCCGGCCGGAGGAGCAGCTGCCGACGGCGGTGAGGCAATGGAAGAGGAAGTAGTCGAGATTACCTGGCTGCAGTGGTGGGTCAATGAATGGGGCCCGGACAACCACGCCCAGCTGATCGCCGACTTTGAAGCCCAAAATCCCAACATTAAGGTCACGGTGGTCGACGTGCCCTGGCCCGAAATGGCCGGCAAGCTCCAGGCCGCAGCCGCTGGCGGCAGCGAAACCTATGACCTGTTCGGCACGGAGTCGACATGGATTGCCGGTCTGACCAAACAGGGGTTCATTGAAGATCTCGGCCCTTGGCTCGAAAACGACCCTGATTTCGCCGCCAAGCTGACCCCGACAACGCCCATGAACCTGCTGGGCGAGACCAGGGGACTCTGCCTCTATCTCATTCCCTACCAGTTCGCCTACAACGTGGACGTTTTTGAGGAAAAGGGTCTTGAGCCGCCGACCAACTGGGACGAGTTTTTGGAAGTGCTGCAGGCATTGCGCGACGAGGATACCAACTCATACGGTATGAGTATGCCCCTGCAGGACGGCGGTTTCCTCTTGCTGCGCTACTTTAACTTCCGCCTCGCCCAGGAAGGTGGCCAGATGCTTGACGAGAACGGCAACGTTGCCTTCAACTCCGCCGAAGGCGTGGCGGCAATGGATTGGTGGAAAGAGTTCTACGATATGGGCCTGGTCGTGCCCGGCTCCTTCGGCGAGGATCAAGCTCTGATGCTGGAATTCGTGGCCAGTGGCCAGACTTCCGCCATCATTGACGGCCCGTTTATCTGGACGAAGGCGAAGCAGATCGATCCCGAAATCCGCATGGCCTACGCCCCCGCGTGGACGCACAAAACGGGCGGCTACTCCTGGGCTTGCAGCGGTATGGGAATCGCGGCCAACTCGCCCCACAAAGAAGAGGCATGGGAATTCTTCAAGTATATCTATTCCGATGAAGTTTCCCTCAAGATGACCGAAACGGTCAGCCTGCTTTGGGCGACGAATGCGGCCGTCGAATCGCTGGCCGACTCAGATGACCCCATGCTGAGCCAGGTACCCGCATTCGCAAATCAGGATCCGGAGAGCAATATCCTGTTTGCCCCCCTTCCTGAAGCCTCGAAGCTCATCGATGCTTTCCAACAGGCTTTCCAGCAGGTACTTGCGGGAGAAAAGGATTCCCAGACCGCATTGGATGAGGCCGCCGCCATCTGGCAGGCCGAACTGGACGCCGCCAAGTAACTGTCTTAGGACTGTGAGGCCCTTGTAGGGATTCTCTCACGCTACCGTCTGGCCGCCGCGATCCCTGCTTTACTTGGGAATGATAGGGCCTTACGGGCACAAGAAGCCCTTAAGGCCCTGATTCACAACGCACCAACCCCCTGAGTTCAGCACAACTCTTGAGAGCTCAAGTATGGGTGAAAAGGGCGCGCATCAACCGACTTCCCCTGAGATGACTGTAAAGATTACCGAAGCCCAATCGGCCCAACAAGGGCCTCCCTCGACGCGAAGGATATTGCCCCGCGAGTTGTATGGCTTCTTGTTCGTGGGCCCCGCAATCCTCTTTTTTGTCCTTGTCAGCATCTTTCCCCTGTTGCGCACATTTCAGATGAGCCTCATCGATGTTGAGGCCGGTATACCCCTGTTTGTCGGCATTCGACACTATGCCGAACTGGTGCAAGACCCGTGGTTCTGGAGTAGTCTGACCAATGCATTTGTCTTTACGGTTGCTTCGGTGATTCTGCATATCTTCATCGGCATGGTGCTGGCCATACTGTTGAATGAGACCTGGTTCAGCACGACATTGAGAAACATTATGCGCGGCCTGCTGATCCTGCCCTGGGTATTCTCCACGGCATCTGCGGGACTCATGTGGACTCTCCTCTATCATCCTTTTGGCCTGCTCAACTATCTATGGGTTGGTCTATTGGGTCAGGAAATGCCGATCGAGTTTCTTGCAAAGCCGGGTCTGGCAATGGCCTCGGTTGTCGCCGTCAACACCTGGAAAGCCTATCCCTTCTATATGATCATCATTCTTGGCGGCCTTCAGGCGATCCCGCCCGAACTCTACGAGGCTGCCAAGGTTGACGGGGCCAACGCGGGCAGACGCTTCTGGCATGTCACATTGCCCCAACTGCGTCCCATCCTGATCGCCATTTCCACCATCGACATCATTACGACTGTTGGCCACGTCGATCTGATCAGAATGCTGACCCGGGGCGGTCCCCTCCGCAGCACCGAGACCGTGGCCTACTACATCTATAAGACCGCCTTACTGGACGGCAACCTTGGCTACGGCGCCGCGGTCAGCACCCTGATGCTCATCATGGTGGCTATCCTTATCATCGTCTACTTGAGGCTGGTGTCTCGAGGGAGCGAATCAGGTGAAACGAGCTTCTGATCTCAGATTCAGGTACGGGTATCTGATACATCAAGTCTTTGTCGTATCACTCACGACCCTCTCGGCCATCATAATCCTTACACCGGTTGTCTGGATGATCAATGCCGCTATGCGGCCAATTAAGGAGGTTCTTACATATCCTTCCCGCCTCGACCCCAGCCAGCTCACCTTCGAATACATGGCTTCCTTGATCGAAAATGAACTGTATCGTGGGTATTTCTTAAACAGTACGATCATCTCACTGTCTACCCTCGCGATCGTTCTCGTTCTTGGTCTCCTCGCAGCTTATGGCTTTTCGCGCTTCAAAATGGTTGGTGGGCGGTACATGCTGCTGGGTATCATGGCACTGCTCATGCTGCCCACCGTAACCCTGATCGTTCCCTACTTCCGGTTGGCCCACCTTGTCGGACTCTACGACACACTCTTTGGACTCATCGTCGTAAACTCTGCCTTTATTCTGCCCATCTGTATCTGGCTCCTGAAGGGATATATGGACGCCATCCCAGTAGATCTTGAAGAAGCGGCAATGATAGACGGCTGCACCCGCCTCCAGGCCATGCAGAAGATTCTGGTGCCCTTGGCGGTTCCAGGGATCGTGGGCACGGGCACCTTCGTCTTCGTTTTTGCCTGGAATGAATTCCTGCTTGCCGTTACACTCACAGACTCGCCCGGATCCCAGCCCCTCACCATCGGCCTGGCCGCCTTCTTTGGCCAGTTCGTCAGGGACTGGAATTCCATCATGGCTCTTTCCACCATCACCAGCATCCCGCTCATGATCATCTTTGTCCTGTTCCAGCGCTGGGTTGTACAGGGCATGACAAGCGGCGCAGTCAAATAACCCTCCATTCCTGTCGACCGATTCAAAGCAACAGATGCTACTCACACTTGCTTAGCCACGCTCTGTACACCAAAGGTGATGCTGTCGCAGTTGGTCGACTGAATTGCGGGCAAGTTTGCGAAGGCCATCTCTGCTCAGACCATGCCCAACCAGTCTACGACCTGGACCGCCTTTTCCGGACTGTCACCTGATCCAAGTCTCTAATTCACAGGGAGAGAAACGAAGTGCGCATCGCGATCGCAGGTATCAGCCATGAAGCCCTGAATACATCCCCGATTCCGACCACAATTGACCACTTTCGGATCTGGCGCGGCCAGGAGCTCCTGCATGGTGAAACTCTATTCTCGCCCTACCCGGTGGGGTCTGTGGCCGGACCTAAATACGCCTCGCTTGCCGAAATGATGGACGACTTAGGCGCGGAACCAGTCCCCATTCTGCACGCCAATGGCCTGTCCCCGTCAGGAACGGTAGAACAAGACACCTATCTCCAACTGAGGGACGAGATTATCGAAGGCATCCGACAGGCCGGTCCCCTGGACGGCGTCTGCCTGATACTTCACGGTGCCCTCCTGGTTGAACACATATGGAGCGGGGAGACAGACTTGGTGCGGTCGATCCGGGCCGAGGTCGGCAACGACGTCCTCATCTCAGCCAGGTTCGACCTGCATGGCAACCTCACCGAAGAGTTCGCCAACAAAACAGATATCTGGACCGTCTACCGCACCGCCCCTCACCGCGACGCGCCGCAAACGCTGGAAAGAGCGATGACGTTGCTTGCCCACTGCATTCGCGGCGGCCATCGCCCGCGCCCGGTCTTTGTCCGCGTACCGATGATTCTGCCCGGAGAGAGGGCCACGACCGATGTCGACCCGATGAAGTCGTTGCTGGAATTGGCAATCGAAATCGGACAGCAGCCCGGCATCCTGACTGCCGAAATCCTGGTCGGCTTCGGTTGGGCCGACGCCCCCTACTCCTCTAGCAGCGTTGTGGTTATCGCCGAGGACGAGCCCCACCTGCCCCACGCACGGCGGCAGGCCAAACGCCTGGCCAAGGCCATGTGGGACCAGCGCAACAACTTCACCTTCGACCAGGAGGTCGCCGCCTCCGCCGACGAAGCCATCGACGTCGCTCTGACAGCCGAGGAAAGCTGCGTCTTTATCGCAGATTCTGGGGACAACCCCACCGCGGGCACACCCGGCGATGTTCCCTACTTTCTGTCGCGACTCCTCGCCAAGAACGTCCCCGACGCCATTTTGGCCGGAATTCCCGACGGCGAGGCCGCCCGCATCTGTTTCGATGCCGGTGTCGGAGCCACCGTTTCGCTCAGCCTCGGCGGAAAGCTGGATACCGAGTACGGCGCTCCCCTGGAAGTCAAGGGCACTGTGGAGCATCTCTGCCAACCCGATCAGGATTCGAAGGAAGTCGCGATCGCTACGGTACAGGTGGGCGGCGTTCGTGTCCTCATCACCGACAGGCGCACCTACTTCTCATCTCTGAACGACTTCCGTAGGGCCGGAGTCGAGCCTCTGGACCATAAAATCGTTGTCGTGAAACTCGGCTATCTCATGCCGGAACTTCGCGACGCCGCGCCGCGGGAGATCCTGGCCCTCACCCAGGGATACTCCGATCTGGATTTCACGCGTTTGCCCTACAGATACGTAACCCGCCCGATCTTCCCCCTGGACGAAGAGTTCGCGTGGTCCCCCGTGATTACGAATGTCGCGGGATACGGTGGCTGACTTCGCAATGAACAGACC
>VYDA01000671.1 GCA_009843665.1 Caldilineaceae bacterium SB0675_bin_29
ATTACGGTATTGGGGGCGTTTCCGGTGGACCTGGACTACGATTACTGTTTCGCCAACGGGATCCGGGTGCTGTCGGCAGCGCCAGCCTTTGGCCGCCAGGTGGCGGAGATGGCGCTAGGCATGGCGATTGCATGCGCGAGGGGGATTGTAGATGGTCACCAGGCGATGCAGGATGGCACTGAGATCTATTCGAAGGCGGGGAATGTCGGCAACTTCAATCTCTACGGTAAGCTGGTTGGGTTGATAGGGTATGGGGGACTGGCCCGAAGTTTGCATCCGTTGCTCAAACCGTTTGGCTGCCACATTACGGCATATGACGCCTGGCTGGGAGAACGTTTTCTGCGGCGCCAGGGCGTATCGCCTCAGCCCTTGGAAGAGTTGATGGAGACATCGCAGTTCATCTTTGTGCTGGCGGTCCCGTCAGACGAGAATCGCGCCCTGCTGGACCGTGCTCTGTTGGAACGTATCCGGCCGGACGCGGCGCTGATACTTGTGAGCCGCGCTCATCTTGTCGATTTCGACGCGTTGACAGAGCTGCTGCATGCAGGCTGTTTTCGCGCGGCGATCGACGTCTTTCCACAAGAACCGCTTGACCCGGCGCATCCGATCCGCAGCGCGCCGAATGTTGTGCTTTCAGCGCACCGCGCGGGCAGCGTAAAGGAGGCACATTGGGAGATCGGGGAGATGGTGCTGGATGATCTGGAGGCCATCGGCAAAGGCGTGCCGCCGCAACGAATGCAGAGGGCGGAGCCGGAACTGGCACCGAGGTATGCAAGCACGCGCGTCAAGGGACACAGATCGAGTTAGCTCCGTGTGTGGGACCGACATCAGTGCGCCGGTCCGCGGCTAACCGTTCAGAGTAAGTCTCAGAGCTTCAATCAGCCCTGGCTGGAGGTCGCTGGTCAGGGACTCTTCGCGCCGGTTGAGCCCGCTCATATAGGCTTTGAGCAGGATGTGAAAGTCGAGCAGGGCTGCGTCGAGGTTAAGGGGGTGTCGCTGGCCGTCGTCTTCGAGCCAGTCGAAGGCGGCTTCGGTCATAGCGGCCTGGCCGAGGATGTCTTCGTCGGGGTAGTTGTGGCTGCCGCGTTCGCGCTTGCCGCGGATAGCGGTCTCCCAGCCCCACATGCTCCAGTGGACGTAGCCGTCTGTACCGCAGACGGTGACTTGCTTGTGGACGTTGACGCGCTGATCGCCCTCTAACACGTAGGGACCGTTGGTTCCGCAGCGCAGGAGTGTGCTGGCGCCGTCGCGGTAGCGAATGGTAGCCAAGGTTGCGTCGGGCGCATAGTGTTGCTTGCGGCCTTCCTGCAGACCGTTTCCACCGGAGATCTGGGCGAAGATGCTGGCCGGTTCTCCTTGGGGGTGGAAGGCGGCGACCGACTGCAGTGCGTGCGTTCCCTGATATGCCATGTTCATGCGGGCGCTGGCGTCGATCAGGCGGACGTCGCCAATGGCGCCTTCGGAGACCAAGGTTTGCAACCGGCTGCGGCGGGGGTGGAAATGGAGCTGGTGGTTAATGGCGACCTTGACTTTGGCGGAATCGGCGAACTTGCCGATCGCCAGGTAGTCTTCGGCCTGGATGGCGAGGGGCTTTTCGATGATGAGGGCACCGACGCCGGCGGCTTCGGCGGCCTGCATCACCTCGAGGCGGACGTCGGGCGGGGTGTTGACGTGGACGAGGTCGGGTTTTTCGCGTTGGAACATTTCGCGGTAGTCGGTATAGCGTACGTCGACGTTCCAGCGCTGGCCGAAGACGTCAAGGTTAGCGCGGTTGCGGGTGGCGATGCAGGCCAGTGTGCCGCGGGGGATGTGAGCGTAGGCGTCGGCGTGGCCGTTGGCGCGTCCGCCGCTGACGCCGATGATGGCGCATTTGTAGGTCATGGCCGCGTTCTCCTCAATTGAGAGAGGATGACTTCCCCCCAGTCAGGACGTTTCCTCCAGACCTTATTCCTGGCCCAAGGGGAGCCACACAATTCTGATTTCGTCATAGGAGTATTCGTCCGCGAGGACCTCTTTTGCAGGAGAAAGATATTCTCCGCCTGTTTTGTCTAAGGCCGTTCTGATTCTGTCGAACCGCTCCTTGGGAGGCAATAGTGGTCTCAGGTCCAGTTTTTCGCCTTCCCGAACCAAGCGATTCAGATGGCCAGCGATAGTGCTCTTCGAGAGGCCACGCTTTCTGGCAATCTCTTCAATTGACATTCCTTGTTGCAAAAACTGTCTTGTCTGGCCGTAAGTAGTGCCGAGGCGTTTACTTCGATCCGATTTATTTCGATTTTGGGCCGGAATGTATTGCTCCTTCAGGCCGTGTGAGCTGGCATAGTCGACGATTGCTGTCAGGAATGTATCGCCAAGCTGGTCAAGCTTCCTCGCGCCCACTCCAGAAATCCGGGCCAGGCTGTCGCGGCTCTGAGGGAAGTAGTAGGCCATTTGCTGCAAGGTGACATCGCCAAAGATCACATAAGGCGGGACATCTTTTTCGGCGGCCAGTCTGCTACGCAGGCCCCGGAGCAAACTGAACAGTGCACGGTCATATTCCAGAGCCGCGCGACTTGCGGTGGATTCTATTTTTTCCTCGCGTTTGGGACGGGCAAGCGCTAACTCCTCACGTTCTTTTAGGAACATTCTTCCGGCTTTGGTGACGCTTAGAGTAGGGTACTCCCCGCTGCTCTTGAAGAGCAGACCTTCGGCCACAAGTAGGCCGGCGATCTCCTTGAGTTCGCCGTCCGAAAACTCTTCGGCAATGCCATAGACACTTAGCTTGTCGTGGCCACGCTGCCTAATGGCTTTGGTGTTCGCACCGCGTAGCACGGCGCTTACATGGTTGATACCGAAACGCTGCTCAGTGCGGATCACTGCCGAAAGGATCTTCTGGGCGATGATTGTGGCGTCGAACTCCTCTTTAGGCACCAGGCAAAAGTCGCAGCCGCCGCAGTTTTCTCCTTCCCACTCCTCGCCGAAGTAGCCGAGAATGTACTTTCGCCTGCAAGACTGCAATTGGCAGAATTCGACAACTTGACCCAGCTTATGTCGTGCGTTTTGGCGCTCCGATTCATCCTCGGACTTGTCGATAAGAAATTCAAGCTTACTAACGTCGCCGAAGGAGTAGAATAGGATGCAATCGCTTGGCAGGCCGTCGCGTCCCGCCCGACCTGTTTCCTGATAATAGCCTTCAAGGGACTTGGGAAGGTCGTAGTGAACCAGCAAGCGAATATTGGGCTTGTCAATGCCCATGCCAAAGGCGACAGTCGCCACGACGATTGGAACACGGTCGTGCACGAAGGACTCCTGGGTCTGACGCCTCACTTCGTTCTCAAGACCTGCGTGATACGGCTGCGCGTAGAGTCCAGTGTCGCGGAGGCGAGCGGCCAGATCTTCAGTGTCTCTTCGGGAGGTACAGTAGATGATCGCCGACGCGTCTTTGTGCCCGTTAAGCGATTCCACAAGCAGGTCAAAACTGTCGCTCCTCTTGGGCACGACTCCGTAGCTGAGATTCGGACGATTGAAACTGGCGACGAAGTGCCGAGGCCGGCTCAGCCGAAGCTGGTCGACGATGTCGCGGCGTACTCGTTCGGTGGCGGTTGCCGTCAGCGCGAGGAAGGGTACGCCTGGCATCTTCCTGCGTAGATCGCCAAGTCGACGGTAGTCGGGGCGAAAGTCGTGTCCCCACACAGAGATGCAGTGGGCCTCGTCAACAGCAACAAGACTCACCCGGAGGCTGGCGAGAAAGTCCTGAAATACCGGTAATGAGAGTCTCTCCGGGGCAACGTACAGAATTCTGAGAGTGCCTTGGCGGGCCTGTTCATGCACGCGGCGCACTTCGGAGAAAGGCATCATACTGTTGATGGCGCCCGCAGGGATACCGTTTGCCTGGAGTGCGTCCACCTGGTCCTTCATCAGCGCTATCAGCGGGGAGACTACCAGGGTCAGGCCGTCGAGGCGCAGGGCGGGCAACTGGTAGCAGAGTGACTTGCCGCCACCGGTCGGCATGAGGACGAGTGCATCTTCGCCATTCAGTACGCTGGTGATGATCTCTTCCTGCAGTGGGAGGAATTCGTCGTAGCCAAAATACTTCTTCAGTAAATCTAGCATGGGGGATTCTCTTTCTTACACCAGGTGCGGACAAATGGCGCCCGCTGGGTTGTGGAATCGATTACGAGTGTTCAGGGCGACGGCCAAACGACAACGTGTGACCATCATGCAGACTCGATCAATCTGACTGGGAAGGGTACTCTCCCACTATTGCCATGGCTTAAGCAAAACCTTGGCGCACTGTCCGGTGGCCTGGAGATCCCAGGCGTCGGCGACGCGATCGAGGGGGAAGGTGTGGGTGATGAGTTTGTCGAGTTTGGCGGGATTGGCGGCGATGACGCGCAGGATCTGCGGTGTGTCGGCCATGTTGTAGTGCCAGGAGCCGTGGAGGCTGAGGCCTTTGCGCAGCATGTCGGTGCTGACGTGGATAGGGGTGGCGTCGGTACCGCTTTCGCCGACGAAGCTGACGGTGCCTTTGCTGCGGGTGGCGTCGATGCAGAAGCGGTGGGCTGCTACTACTCCGGAACAGTCAATGCTGTGGTCGACGCCGCGGCCGTCGCGTGTGAGCGCCAGAACCTGATCAAGCGCGTCGGGGTCGGTCGGGTCGATGACGGTGGACGCGCCTAGTTCTATGGCTTTGGCTGCGCGGTAATTGTTTACATCGACCCCGATCACCGTTGCACCCCTATGGGTACCGTTTATCACGCCGCCCAGGCCCACGGGGCCCAGGCCGGTGATCATGAGGGAGTCGTCGGGGCCTATGTTTGCGCGTTGGACGGCGCCGAAGGTGGGACCCAAGCCGCAGCAGGCCATGGAGGCGTGATCGTAGGAGATGCCGTCGGGGATCGGGACGAGCATCCAGTCCTGTTTGAGCATGAACTGCGACATGGTTGCTCTGCCTTCGGCGCCGTCAGGTTGGGGCGGGGGCTCTTCGGAGTCCAAGCAGTGGATGTACTCGCCGTCGAGACAGAGTTCGCACTGCCCGCATGGCGTTTGGGGCATTACGACGACGCGATCGCCGACGTTGACGCGGCAGGGCTGCGCCACTTCGACGACTTCTCCGGCGGCCTCGTGACCGAGGTAGGGGGCCTCTCTGCCGGAGACGTATACCTTAAACTCAGTACACATGGGGGCGGTATGGATCTTGACGACGACCCAGTTTTCGCCGGCGGTGGGGTTTGGCGCGTCAACAACGCCGCCCTGTTTTGGTCCAAATACAGCAGCTGTCTTCATTGTTCCCGTTCCTTCCTCATTGCTTGCCATTCCGGCTGAAAGCTGTCTTGCAAGTGCCACGCTGTCCGTAAGTAAAGAGGCCGCTTGTAATCTACCAGTTGGTAAAGGAGCCGTCGAGGCGGCGTACCTGCGGCGTCTCGCGCCACTGGGACGGTTGGCGGGCAACCGCTTCCCTGTCGAATTCGATGCCGAGACCGGGCAGATTGGTCGGCGTGAGGTATCCATCCTCCCAGTGGTGTTGCACGGGCACGATGTCGGGCAGGATTTCGGCGGGTTTGCGGGGTTGCTCCTGGACGCCAAAGTTGGAGGTAGCCAGGTTCATCTGCAGGCAGGCTGCGGAGGAGACGGGGCCGAGTGGGTTGTGTACAACCAGCTTGATGTAGTGAGTCTCGCACCAGCCGGCGATCTTGCGCGTCTCGGTGAAGCCGCCGGCAATGCACATGTCGACGCGTGCGTAGTCGATCCACTCTTCTTCGATCAGCTGGCGAAATTCCCATTTCGAGGAGAACTGTTCGCCGGCTGCGATGGGCACGTGGACGCGGGGTCGCAAGGTCTTGAACGAGTCCGGATTTTCACTGCGCAGGGGATCCTCGATGAAGAACGGCGCGTACTGCTCGACTTCGCGGCAGAGCCAGATTACGTCAGGGAGATCGAGGCGGGTGTGAACGTCGAAACAGATGTCGATCTCGTCGCCGATTGCGTTTCGCACGGCCTCGAATTGGCGCAGGGCGGCGCGCACGGCCTGGCGGGGTTCGAGGATGTCACCGTCCTGGGGAAGACCCCAGCGTACGAACTTCCAGCCTTGCTCCTTGGTCTCGAGGCAGCTTTCGACAAGGGGTTCCACTTCCAGGGCATGGACGTGATTGTGAGGATAGCAGACGACCTTGTCGCGGACGCGTCCGCCGAGCAACTCGTAGACGGGTACGCCGAGCGCCTTGCCTTTGATGTCCCAAAGGGCGATGTCGATGGCGGAGATGGCCGAGCTCAGGACGCGCTGGGCGGGGAAAAAGCCGCCGCGGAACAGCCACTGCCAGATGTGCTCGATGCGAAAGGGGTCCTGGCCGACGAGTATCTCTCTGAAATGTTTGACCGCGCCAATCACCGCCTGTTCGCGGCTGGTCAGACCGGACTCGCCTACGCCGAAGATGCCTTCATCGGTGTCGACGACAACGAAGAGAAAGTTACGATGGCCGGCCCAAACCGGATAGGCGGTAATGTCGGTAATTTTCATCAATTGCTCCTTGGAGAGGGTATTAGATCGGGAATCCCCGCCGGATCCGGGAGGCTGACGGGGCGAAAGCGAAACGGGTCGAAAGGCAGAAACTCTATGGACAGCCAGTTCGCTGCATCTGGCGTAAAGGTTAAGGCCACGTTTTCGAGAGGTCTTTCGCGTCGTCAAACAATGAGAAGCCTACACGCGACAGGGGAACTTCGCAAGCCTTTTGCCCGTGCATAGGAAGGAGGAACCAACAGGATTGAGTTTCGTCCCGGTCTGGGTCGCAGTAGAGGAGATATATTGCAGATCGCGCCAGGATTCCGTATGATGGGGCGAAAATCGAACTCAGACGGTTTTGTGGAGGACATCGATGCAAGCCCTCGTTTGGACTGCGCCCGAAAAGATGGAAATGCAGGAGTATCCCGATCCGACTCCGGTCGGGGATGAAGTGGTGATTCGCGTGGCCTATGCCGGGATTTGCGGCTCGGAGCTGAGCGGATTTCTGGGACACAACGCACTGCGAACGCCACCGTTGGTGATGGGGCACGAGTTTGCGGGCGAGGTCGTGGAGGTGGGGGGAGACGTAACGGGATTCGCTATCGGCGACGCGGTGACGGTCAACCCGCTCACATACTGCGGTCAGTGCCGCACCTGCCGAATGGGATTGACCCAGCTCTGCCCTGAACGGGTGCTGGTCGGCGCACACCGGCCGGGGGCTTTCGCTGAGTACGTCAGCATCCCGGCCTTTGTGACGCACAAGTTGCCGGAGGGGATGTCCGTGCGCACCGGTTCTCTGACGGAGCCGGTGGGCGTTGGTGTGCGCATCGGCCGGCTGGCCGGAGATGTGGAAGGCGAGTCGGCACTGATCATTGGTGCGGGGCCGATTGGGCTGCTGGCCCTGCAGGCGCTGAAGCTGGCCGGCGCAGACCAGATCTTCATCACCGACCTGGAAGCAGAGCGGCTGGCGATGGGCGGGGCCCTCGGAGGGATCACAGTTACGCCGGCTGGAAGCGGCCTTGGCGGGGCCGGCCAGGGGGCGGACGTGGTTGAGACGGTCAAGGAGGCCACCGGCGGCGAGGGCGTAGCGGTCTCGGTTGACGCGGTGGGGACGGGGGGTACACGCAGCCAATGTGTAGACGCTACGCGGAATGCTGGAATCCTGATTCTTTCGGGGTTGCATGAGGAGACGAGCCCGATGCCTGCGGCGGCGATAATCCGGCAGGAGTTGACGGTGCGGGGCAGTTTTGCCTACGGCGCGGCTGATTTTGAAGACGGGCTGGAGGCGTTGCATGCGGGCCACTACCGGCTTGACCCGTGGATAGTTGAAGCGCCGCTGGCTGAGGGAGGGGATTGGTTTAAGCGACTCATCCACAGCCCGGGCAATGTTTCGAAGGTGCTGCTGGTTCCAGACCGATGATGAATTCGACGGGGAGTTGTCACGATGGCAAAGCCAAAGACGAAAACTTCGGATGAAAGCGCTGAAATCATCGTAAATGAACAAGGCGTCCCAGTAATCGCCGGCGCCGACTTTAAGGTCCGGCAGATCGCCATGGACTATATTGAGATGGGGTATGATGTGGCAGGGATCCAAGGACAGCATCCATTTCTCTCCAGGGCCCAGATAAGGCTGGCGATCTCCTATTACCTTAAGAACAAGAAGTCTTTCGACGCAGAGATAGAAGATAGCGCGCGCGAATATGAAAGGCTACACCGTGAATCGGCCAACTCACTCATCCGCCAGAAGCTTCGTGAACGGCGAGCAAAAGGTTGAGCCTAGCACTATACATGGATCATCAGGTAAAGGGTGCCATAACCGATGGCATTCGCATTCGAGGTGTTGATGTTTTGACTGCGAGCGAAGACGGTGCATCGCGAATTGATGACGAAATGCTGTTGCGACGGGCCACCGAATTGGGTCGAGTTCTCTTCAGCCAGGATGCTGACTTGCTCAGATTGGCTGCCAGTTTTCAAAGACTGGGTATCGAGTTTGCCGGCCTCCTGTACGTGCATCAGTTGCGACTGAGCGTCGGTCAAGTAGTAGAGGACCTCGAAGTCGCGGCAAAGGCGCTGGACCCTGAGGAGATCGCGAATCGTATTGAATTCTTGCCGCTGTAGGTAACCATCTGCCACCGGCAAGGGACTTTCCCTCAGTCCAACCTGGCACAGTTCCATTCCTCACTCTTTCCCAGGAGAATTCCTATGTCAATACCTCGCCCGGAGTACCCGCGGCCGCAGTTTGTGCGCAAAGACTGGCTCTGCCTGAACGGCGAGTGGGAGTTTGAGATCGACCAGGGGGACAGCGGCTTGGAAAGAGGGCTGTTGGGGCGTTCACTTGGGGGCCGGATCACGGTTCCTTTCTGCCCGGAGTCGAAGCTTTCCGGTGTGGAGGACCACGACTTTCTGGAGGCGGTCTGGTATAGGCGGGAGG
>VYDA01000404.1:0-6109 GCA_009843665.1 Caldilineaceae bacterium SB0675_bin_29
CTATTCGGCCCTCCCTTGTGGGGGGGCTCCGCCCCCGCAACGCCCCCCCTAAACCATGCCATGCCTGATCGACCTGGTGTCGATATTCGAACAGGTGCCTATTCGAAGGTGTCTGGCCCGACCACGTCCCGCTAGTCCCATCAGGTCCCCGCAGGTGCCGGCCTTGTGCCTGCCCTCGCACCATCCCCTACTGGCGGCCTCCATCGTACGGCCAGGCCTGGCGCCTGCACCGCGTCCCGCCTGAAGACGTAAATCAACTTCAGCCACCGCAGCCATGGATTCCCGCCAGACTGTACCCACCCCAAATCTGGGTTGCACCCGAGGGCGACCGTATCTGGACGTGCGCGACCGACTTTGTTACAATTCGGGCGCAGCGCAGCCTGTCATCTGACCCAAATGAAAAGCAAATACCGGCCTCGACGACCGTTTCATTCCAGCCTCTTTCCGCTATCCCATGACGCTTGAATTCTGGCGCAACCTGTCCGTCGTCTGGATATCAATATTCTTCTTCCTGCTCTGTCTTGTTCCACTGGCGGTCGCCTTTCTCGCCGTTCAGGGCATGAGAAAAGTGCTCGGCGGCGCCCAGTCCGGTCTCGAGAACCTGCAAAACGCCAGCAGCCAGGCCCGCGCCAAGACCGAACAGACCGCCGCAAAAGTCACCTCAGCCGTGATTCAAGGTCAAAGCAAAGGCGAAAGGGCCCAAGCCACCCTCCAACACCTGCTCAAACGCACCGCGCCTGACCGCGATGGCGCCAAAAGCAGCAATGGCTCTCCTTCCACCTGATCACGCGCGCCAATCGCTCCTCCCGGTCTGTCCATCGCAAAGGACAGTCCCAAAGAACCGAAACCGGTAACTCCCCACTTGAGTGTTCAGCCGCGCATGCCCCTGATATTGGGCACTTGACAAAGTGCGCAATATCTTCCAATATACCTGCCAGCCAAACCTTTCCAACAGAACAGATCCGCCCCCGAACTTCTACCTTGCCAAGTGCCTGAATGTATCGCAATTTCGTGAAACTCCCGTGCAGTTCTCTCCAAACCTATTTCAGTAAGGAGGAAGCAAAGTCATGAAAAAGCTCTATCTGTTCGCCGTCTTCACCTTGGTGATGGCTATCATGGTATCGGCCTGCGCGGCACCCGCGGCACCGGCGGAGACCGGGGCCATGGAAGAAGAGATGCCCGAGGAAGTCACCATCAGCATCATCACCGCCCAGGGCCCCTTGGCTGATGGCCTCGTCGCACTGATCCCGCAGTTCGAAGAAGAAAATCCAGGCATCAGGGTCGAAGTGGCGCCCTTCCCCTGGACGACCTTCTTCGAAAAGGTGATCTCGCTGGCCCGCACCGAGTCCGGTGAATTCGACGTAATCTTCGCCGACGATCCCTGGATGCCTAACATCGTCGACGGCGGACTCTCCGTCAACCTGACCGAAGCCTACGGCGCAACCCGCGACGACGACGTGCCCCAGGTCTCCTACGACGTCTTCTCCTGGCCTCCCCCCTACGGTCCCATCCCCTTGGACTTCCAGACCGGTGAGCGCCCCGACCTGCACGCCCTGCCCATCCAGGGCAACGTCATCATGTTCTACATCCGCCAGGATGTCCTTGACGAACTCGGACTCGATGCGCCTGTAACCTGGGACGACGTACTCGCGATCGCTGACCAGGTCCACTGCCCCGATTGCGACCCGCCCTTCTACGGCTACAACGTGCGCGGCGCAGCTGGCAGTGACGCCCTGGCCCTTCTGTGGTCCATGGGCGGCGGCATCTTCGACGACGAATTCAACGTAATCCTTGACAACGAGGCCGGCTGCGATGCCCTCACGCTCTACGAGCAGCTGAGCAAGTACCTGCCGCCGGGCGGCAATACCTACGGCACCACCGAGATGGTCGCCGAGGTCGTCTCCGGCCGCGCCATGATGGGCATCGGCTGGCCGGGCGACGCCTACGCCGCCTTTGAGGACGAAACCGACTCCGACGTAGCCGGCAAGATGCTCTATCTGCCTCTGCCCGCCTCCGAAGTCGGCGCACCCCACGTCTCCATGATGGGCCACTGGGGCCTCGTGCTCAATGCCCACTCCGAGCACAAGGACGCCGCCTGGACCTACATGGAGTGGATGCACTACAACCAGGAGCACGCGCTGTCCTACGCCCACGCTGGCGGCATCCCCTTCCGCAAGTCCGTCTTCAACGACCCTGAACTGATCCTGGAGAAGCCTTGGTTCCCGGCCCAGTTTGAGGCCCTGATGGTCCCGCCCAAGTGGCGGCCCCGCAGCACCCAGGCCACCGGTATCAGCCTCGCCATTCTTGGACCGGCCTTCAGCGCCGTCGGCGCCGGTGACATAACCGGCCAGGAAGCCTGCGAGCAGGCTGGCGCCGAAATCCGGCTCGAAATGGAAGGTGTGACCAACTAGAATGATTTGCCGGGAGAGGAGCGAGATTCCCCCTCACTCCTCTCTCCCGATGTGCACCCTTCGAACACTGGCGCCAAAGGTCGCCTTCAATACCTACCGGTCCAAGGAGGGTATCGTTGACCGTACAACAGACCGTCAGTCCCTTGCCTGGCCAGGGCGCGACAAGCGCAAACAGCGTGAACACACAGCCTCCGCCGCCCCAGGGCATGTGGTCCGAGCTATTCAGCTTTCGCGACAACCGCCTCGGCGTTATGCTGATCGTGCCCAGCCTCCTGGCACTGATCCTGGTCCAGTTCTATCCCATCGTTTACAACTTCTGGCTGATTCTCACCAGCGAGAAAGGTGAGTGGATCGGCCTCGCCAACCTCTCCCGGCTCACCAGGGACACCATCTTCCACGGCGCACTCATCTTCAGCCTCAAAATGGGCATCGTAGTCGTTCCCATGTGTCTGCTTGTGGGGCTGGGACTGGCCCTTCTGGTGCACAGCGACTACGCCGGCCGTAAGGCTATCTGGATCTCCATCCTTATCATTCCGCTCATGGTCTCCGAAATCGTCGCCGGTATGATGTGGAAGATCATGTACCACCCCACCTTGGGGCTGGTAAACGTGCCGCTCGCCGCCCTCGGTCTTGAACCGATAATCTGGCTCGTGAAGGCCGATACCGCCTTCATTGCCCTTTGTGTTGTCGAGGTCTGGCGCATCAGCCCCCTGGCATTCCTGCTCCTCTACGCCGGCCTCAACCAGGTCCCCCGCGACATCTACGAGGCCGCCGCCGTCGATGGCGCAACCCGCTGGCGCGCCTTCTGGGACATGACCCTCCCCTACATCAGGCCGATGTTCGCCATCGCCACCATCCTTGTCTTTGTCTGGTCCACCCGCACCATCGGCACCATCGCCGCCACCACCCAGGGCGGCCCCGGCCGCGCTACCTGGAACCTGTCCTGGTACATCTATGGTATGTCCTTTCAGCGGCTAAAGCCCCACTACGCCTCTGCAGCCGTGCTTGTCATGCTGCTGATGACCTATATCGCCGGCACCATCTTTGTAAGATATCTGTGGGTGGAGCGCAGAAGCCGCTGAGCTTGACTGTCGTTTTCCCAAGGAGTATATGCTGATGGCACAGACTGAAGCGAGAGAGACGGCCACAACCGAAACCGTGCCCCTTCCTGTTGAAATGGCTGTACAGGAACGCCGTTTCAACCTGCGAAAACTGCTCGTTGTCATCGTCCTCTACCTCGCCGCATTCTGGACACTCGTCCCCATGTACTGGGTCGCCATCTCCTCCATCAAGTCTTTGCGCGACCTCGCCCACATCCCGCCCCGTTTTTTCCCAACCGACCCCCGCCTTGACGCTTGGGTGACCATCTTTGAACGTCGCATCCTCGAAAACGTCTACAACAGTCTCGTTGTCGCCACCTTGGCTACCATCATCTGTCTGGTCATTTCAGTCCCCGCCGCCTACGCCGCCACCAGGATGCGCCTGCCCTTCAAATTCGTCGCCATCGTCGTCGGCCTGATGGGTCTCGTCGCCCTCCTGCCCCCCATCGCCTCCGCCATTCCCCTCTTCCTCCTCGGCAGTGATCTTGGAATTATCGACGAAAAATATACTCTGATCATCCTCTATACTGTTCTCAACACCGCCTTCGCCGTCTGGGTCCTGCGCGGCACCTTTATGGACGTCCCCATGGACGTCGAGGAAGCCGCACTTATGGATGGAGATACACGCTTCGGCGCCGTGCGCCGCATCCTCCTGCCGCTGATCTTCCCCAGCCTCTTTTCCATCGCCATCCTGCTCTTTATCTTCAACTGGAACGAGTACATCATCGCTCTCTATTTCGTGAACTCCATGAAAACCATGACGCTTCCGATTGCGATCCAGGCGCAGATCCCACAGCACGAGCTCGACTGGGGCGTGGTCAGCGCCGCCGGCACCATCGCAGTTTTCCCCGTGCTGGTCGCAGCCTTTACCTTACAGAGATTCCTCGTGCGCGGGCTGACCTTTGGCGTCGCCAGCGGCCAGTAAGCCCTTACCAACGGCCTCCGCGTCACCGTAAAGCTCACGACGCCAGGCCGCCGGTTTTGCGGCCGAGAGTTGGCTTCCGAGAGCAAAAGGAGAGTTGATTTTGGCGGAAGTAAGAATAGAAGGTCTGACAAAGTACTTCGGCGATACCTGCGCCGTTAATCAACTCAATCTCGTCGTCAGGGACGGCGACCTGGTCGTCCTCCTCGGCCCCTCTGGCTGCGGCAAGACCACCACCATGCGTTGCGTAGCCGGTCTGGAGCGCCCAACCTACGGCGATATCTACATCGGCGAGACACGCGTCAACGACCTCGAACCGCGCGAACGCGACGTTGCCCTCGTCTTCCAGAGCTATGCCCTCTACCCCCACTTCACCGCCTTCGACAACATCGCCTATCCCTTGCGCCTCCGCAAGACGCCTAAGGATGAGATCGAGCGCCGCGTCCGCGATGTAGCCGAAATGCTGGGCATCACCCATACCCTGGAGCGACCGCCCGGCCTCTGCTCCGGCGGCGAGCAGCAGCGCATCGCCCTCGGCAGAGCCATCGTCCGCGAGCCCGTCGTCTTCCTCATGGATGAGCCTCTCTCCAATATCGACGCCCTCCTGCGTGTCTACATGCGCGCCGAGATCAAACGCCTGCAGCACGAACTGGGCACCACCATGATCTACGTCACCCACGATCAGGTCGAAGGCATGACAATGGCCGACCAGATCGCGGTGATGAACGAAGGCACGCTGCAGCAGCTGGGCACGCCCAGCGAAATCTACGACATGCCGTCCAACAACTTCGTCGCCCGTTTCGTCGGCTCCACACCCATGAACTTCATCCCCGGCGCCCTCCGGAAGGAGAACGGCAAGACCGTCCACAAGAGCGATCAGTTCGTCATCCCGGTCGGCGACGAGATGGCCGAACGCGCCGCCGAACTTTGCCCAGGCGGCGTCTGTACCCTTGGCGTCCGCCCCGAAGAAATCCGTTTCACCATGGATGATGAGGGCGCCAATCAGGCCAGGGTCTTCCTGCTGGAACCGCTCGGCTCGGAGACGATTCTTGACATCGAGAAAGAGGGCCTTCTCCTCAAAGTTAAGGATGTAGCCGCGACGCGGGTTCGAGAGGGAGATGTCCTCAGCCTCTCCTTTAACCGCTTTCACCTCTTCGACGACCAGACCGGTGCTGCCATCCGCTGAACAGCAAGACCGGTACTGCAGCACGTTAGCCAGGCGCCGGCTCAGTCCATACATCCCCCTGCCCCAGTCCATCCGAATGTAGGTGCTCAGGCGCCAACAGAAAATCCACCACGCGAGAGCTCATGTTGAACGTAAAGATAGGCAGCGCACCGATCAGTTGGGACGTCCTTTCCTTTGGCGGCAGCAAGACCAGCGGCCTCACCTTTGCCCAGATGCTGGACGGAATCGCAGCGGCCGGATACCAGGGTACGGAAATCAGCACCAACGGCTTCTTCCCCGCCGAACCAGACCAGTTGCGCGCCGAACTGGCGCAGAGAAATCTGAAGGCGGCCTCCTCCTATGTGGCCCTGCCCTTGGGGCAGGAAGGAGGGCTTGAATCCATACTTGAGCGGGTTCAAAGCGTTGCCGCGCTGCTCGCCTATTTCAGTGTCTCGGAGATCATCATCGCCGGAGATACGACGCCAAAACGCTTGGAGGTCGCCGGCTCCGT
>VYDA01000404.1:6119-8849 GCA_009843665.1 Caldilineaceae bacterium SB0675_bin_29
AATGGCAGCGCGCCGCCGATACCCTGGAGGCCGTCGCCACTCTCTGCAGAGAACGCTTCAATCTCAAGACCGTCTTCCATCACCACACCGGCACCTATGTCGAGACCCCCGCCGAGGTTGCCCGCATCATGGACATGACCGACCCCGAACTGGTCGGCCTCTGCCTCGACACCGGCCACTACCACTACGGCGGCGGCGACGTCGTCGCAGCAACCAGGCAGTACGCCGACCGTATCTGGTATCTCCACATCAAGGACGTCTGGCCGGATAAACTGGAACAGGTTAGAAGGGAACGGATCCACATGCGCCAGGCCTGGGCCATGGACATCTTCGCCGAGTTGGGTCGAGGCGCCGTCGACTTTCCCGCCTTCTTCGACGTGCTGCGCCAACAAGGCTATCAAGGGTGGATGATCGTCGAACAGGACTCGGTGGGCCGTTTACAACGAGACCCGGGCTGGTCGCCGGTCGAAAGCGCTAGGCAGAGCCGCGACTATATTCGCGACGTTCTCAAGGTCTGAGCCTGTCTCCTGCCCCGGCACCGGCCGCAACGCAACAAGCACCCCAGTCAAGGAAACATCAATGGCTAAGGTATCTGAGCAACTGGACCTCCTGCTTGAGGAAATGGCGACCTGGGAGACACCGGAATACGTCATCGCCAGCCTGACGCACCTGGTGGACATCCATCCCGAACTGCTCGAGCACTCCTTCACCTTCGAAGTGCTCGGCCGCGCCTATGGCCTGCAGGACAACAAGCCGCTGGCCGCAGAAATCTTCGAATATGCCTTGAAACTGGATCCGACCCGTTCCCAGGCCAGCGCCTGGTACAACGAGGTGCGGGAATGCGAGGATGTCAACTACGACGAAGAGAAGGTGCCAAAGTTCGAGTTGCCCGATCCGCTCCGATTTGCAGACGGCCGCGCCGTCACAGATGCCGCCGCGTGGCATGAAGAACGCCGCCCAGAACTCCTCCGTTTTTTCGAGGAGCACGTCTACGGCAAAGCGCCCGGCCGCCCCGAGGCCATGACCTTCGAAGTCACCTCCGTCGACGAAAGCGCCCTCGACGGCCAGGCGACGCGCAAAGAGATCGCCGTCTACTTCACCGGTCGTCGCGACGACGCCCGCATGGACATTCTCATCTATCAGCCCAACGACCAGCCCAAACCCGTGCCCTCCTTCCTCGTCCCCAACTTCCAGGGCAACCATTCAATCCATAGCGACCCCGGCATCACTCTCTCACAGCGGTGGATGCGCAACCGCATTGACCGCGGTATACGCAACCACCGCGCCACCGAGGCCAGCCGCGGCACCGCCCTCTCCCGCTGGCCCGTCGAACGTATCCTCGAACGCGGCTACGCCATCACAACAATCTACTATGGCGATCTGGATCCTGACTACGACGACGGCTTCCAGAACGGCGTCCATCCCCTATACTACAAAGCCGAACAGACGCGACCCGCCGCCAACGAATGGGGGGCCATCGGCGCCTGGGCATGGGGCTTGAGCCGCGCCCTCGACTATCTCGAAACCGACGGCGACATCGACCACACCCGCGTCGCCGTAATGGGCCAGTCCCGCCTCGGCAAGACCGCCCTCTGGGCCGGCGCACAGGATGAACGCTTCGCCCTCGTCATCCCCAACAACTCCGGCTGCGGCGGCACCGCCCTCTTCCGCCGCCGCTTCGGCGAAACCGCCCGCCACGCCAACGTCACCTACCCCCACTGGTTCTGCGAAAACTTCAAACAGTATAATGACAAGGAAGACGAGCTCCCCGTCGACCAGCACATGCTCATCGCCCTCGTCGCCCCCCGCCCCGTCTACGTCGTCAGCGCCGACGCCGACCTCTGGGCCGACCCTCACGGCGAGTTTCAAGGCGCCTTACACGCCGACCCCGTCTACAAACTCCTCGGCACCGACGGCATCGCCGTCGACGAGCTCCCGCCCGTCAACCAGCCCGTCAGAAGCATAATCGGCTACCACATCCGCACCGGCAAGCACGACGTAACCACCTACGACTGGGAACGCTACATGGACTTCGCCGACATCCACGTGCGGTAAGGATAGCAAGCGGGGGTGGCGCCCGCATAACATGGTGTTAACGGCCCGCACAATATCCCTGAAAATGCGCGAGTCATGCCGGAAATGGCATGACTCGTGTCCGTCAAACCTACAAATGTCGGGACGTTAACCTGAAGTATCAGTACTGCAATTTCGGCCCGGGAAGCTATGCCCTGTAGGCATCGGCAACCTTGCGCAAGGCCCTTTCAACCCCTAGCACGTCCTCCTTCGTATAGAATTCGCTCCACGTGATCACGAGGTGCGCTGCCAAACCCCGTTCCGCATTGGGGCACATGCCCTTGTAATACCGTTCGCGGTCGTCGTACACGGCTCGCGGAAACGCGTATTCGGGATGTTTCGGCGGTTCTGGGTTCAAAAAAGCAGGATGATCGTAGAGGAGATAGTACCACTTGGGCATGCAAGCCACGCCCTCGGCCTTCAGGGCGCGAGCAAAAGTGTAAATGTCTGCAGTAAACGCGCCCTCCTCCAACCTGACCGCGTAGAGCCAGTAGGCGTGCTTTGCCTCATCTATAATGTGCGGCGGGCTGAGTCCCGGAATGTCGTGAATCAACCGGTCGAGCATCTGACCGGTCTCTCTACGCCGTGCCACGATGTCGTCCAGCTTGTTTAGCTGGACCATTCCCACCGCCGCCCCCAAAGGATTCATCCGGTAAT
>VYDA01000455.1:0-2612 GCA_009843665.1 Caldilineaceae bacterium SB0675_bin_29
CTGCAGGGCCACCGCAATAAACGTATAGTAGAAAGTATTGTATAGGCTCGTGTAAAACAGCTCGTTGCCAAACATCTCCTGGTAGTTCTCCAGACCCACCCAATTTGGCGGCCCGACAAACTTCCAGTCAACAAACGAGAGGCCAACTGCGCCCAGAAGCGGCCCCGCTTCAAACAAAAAGAATCCAACCAACCAGGGCATGATAAAGAGATAGCCCTCGAAATTCTTTCTGAGCACGACGCGAAACCGGCCTCCGCGCAATGTTTGGTTGGGTGAGACCGTTGCTGCAAGTTTTTCCGGCATTGCGAGGCTTACATGGGTTGGAACAGAGTGCGTTGCTCTCTTGGAAGCAACTGCCGGCTGTCATACGAAGAGCGGAGAAAAGTCTGAAGCCGCGTGACCCGGGATTGGTCCTCCGGGGGCCCGTCCTAAGAATTGAGCCGGATCGTGCGCTTCAAAGGAGGTTGCGCGGGCCGGCGAGGCCAGCCCGCGCAGGAGTAAGACGTCTACATTTTGGAACTGCACACTCGGACCGTCTTCTCCTTCGGAACGCGTATCATCTTCACTGTGACCGGTCCCATTTCGAGATCCGGGCGAGAATCCAATGGCGAGCAAATCTCGGGCGGATTCCGCCATCTTGCCGCTTAGTTCGCCGCAGAATGAGCTGCAACCGGCTGCTAGGACATCCGGACAACTTGAATCGTAGAACAGCCGCGTGCACAGTCTAGCTGCCAAACTCCTCAAGGTCCTTCATGCCCAGTTCAATCTGTTCCTGAACTTCCGGCTCCACCGCAGCGATCAACTCCTGCGCATTGGTCTGCTCTCCCACAATCAGCACGTCATGCACCTTCGGAGTCCAGATGTCTCGGTTGACGATGAACCAGCGCGGGAAGTGAGGATTCACAACATCAGCATAATCAAGAGCTTGCAGGAATGGCTCGCGCGGCATCTTGAGCAGCTCTTCGGTTACGTAGTCAAGGCCCGGCGCGTGGGTCAGCAGCAGGTCGGCATGCTTGTCCAGCATGGGCGCTGCGTAGCCCAGGCCGACGTTCAGGTCGTCGCCCTCTTCTACCATCCAGCGTGCAAATTCCAGCACCGCCTCCGGGTGTTCCGACTGCTGCGAGCAGGCAATCGGGATCCCATGCGCCCACTCCTTGGGCTCCTTGAACATCGGTAGCGGGTGCGGCGAAGGTGTCCACTGGCCATACGAAGCTTCTACCAGCCGCGCCGGCCAAGTCAGCCACGCCATGTCCATCGCCACCTTACCGGTCCAGAAACTGATGCCCGCCTGGCTCTCTTGGGGCGTCGGCGCCGTCTTGTGGACATTGAAATTGTCGTAGGCCCACTGCACTACGTCTGAGGCCTCATCTTCGTCCATCAGCCATTCCGTCCACCCTTCATCGAAGGCCAGTCCACCGTTTGACTGGACTAAGGCGTAGCCCGGGCCTCCACCCAGGATACAGCAAGGTATATTGATTCCCAGCTGCTCGGCATTTCCGTCGCTGTCGCGCTTTGTGAGAGCCTGCGCGATCTCGGTTACCCTCTCCGCCGTCCATGAAGGATCACCCCAATTCACAGGTGGCAGATCGATTCCAGCCTCTTCGAACATCTCCTTGTTGACCCAGGTTCCCATAATCTGGATCAAGTGCGGAATCCCGTATACACCGCCAACATAACTGTGACTGTACTCGGGAATGATGTCCAGCACCAGTCTGATCGATGAGTCCTCGGGCTCCAAATCGACCAGCGGTTTCAAGTCTCGCAACCAGCCCGCGAAAATCCATCCGCCCCAAAGACGGTGGTCGCACCAGATCGCATCCGGCGCATCGCCGCCGGCGAAGGAGGTCTCGACTTTCGTGAAATAACCCATGTAGTCCGTGATGATGCGCACAGAGCAATTGATGCCCATCCCATCGCCGCGGTCCGTATTGAACACCTCTACAGTCTCTTGCTTGAGCTTGATTTCGGCATCGCCGCCAGCCCAGGTAGACCACACGATCTCTCTCACTTCAGCCGCTGGCGCGGCGGAATCCCCGTCATCTGTCCCAGCACCCGGTGCCGCGGGCACACAGGCTGCTACCGCCATCGCACCAGCGCCAACTCCTGTCAGCCGCAGAAACGACCTCCGACTCACGTGCTTTTCTTGCAAAGACATTCGTCTGCTCTCCTTTCTAGGGTGAACCCCGGAACGCATCACAACTTCCTTCTCAAAATACGACTGTGGACAGTGTGTGTAGCGAGGCCTCTACGCAATACGCGTTGCAGAATGGAGCGGGCAATCGGGGAAAACACGCGCAATTTCGGACAGCTTCGTCGCCGCGTCTGAGCGATGAGTCAGTATAGTTCAGGAATAATCTTCAATGCAACTATATTTTTTTGTCTCCACTTGAGGTGCTCTAGGCTTTTCGTGCAATGCCCTACCGGTTACAGACGACTGCTATGGCACCAAACAGAACTGACTTCTGGAGGATTTGGCGCGCGACCGTTTGTATCGCGAATATAGCTCGCGACCTCAGGCATTCGTTCAATAATTTCGAGGCGATGGGAAGTTAGTTTCGACCTATCTGGCAAAGTGCCAGTCGTCGGCCAAATCCTTGCAAGTGAAGCGCTCC
>VYDA01000455.1:2622-8809 GCA_009843665.1 Caldilineaceae bacterium SB0675_bin_29
CTCCAAAAAAAGGCAATGGCCGCGATCGCAGGCCGATATGCAGGCCACACTCGATGCCAGTGCCAGTCTGCCTGTCTTCGAAATCATCTTGTCGATAAGGACCCGACGCCTGCGGCGGCCGGACTTCCGCAAAACGACGAAAGAGAACGCCATCACTGCTGTACTAAAGCGTCCCGCCCTCAGGGCCGTTCGGCTGAACAAGCGCAGCTACCCTCTCGCCCTGATTCGCGGGCCGCGCCTGGCCTTCAGGAAACAAAACGTGCGACATCTCACAGGCTGCGGTTTTCCTCCGAGTACGCGAAATTCTCTCCACCGATCTGCCACACGCCCCGGAAAAGCGACCTCCGCTTGGGCGGCATCGCCTCAATGATCTCATGATCCAGGTTCAGTCGGTGCCACTGCGCCCACAATGAGTTGTAACAATTGAAGACCGCACAACGGGGATTGTCTGGGTTGGTCCAGTCATTTGCAGCGTGCAGAAGGCTTTCGGTAAAGATCACCGCCGACCCGGCCGGACAGCTGTAGTCCTCCATCATCTCCCGGATACTCTGTTCCCAGGAGGAGTCGCTGACGTTGGGTCGGTAACGGTCCGGCCCTCCGTAATTGAAATGGGACTTGTGCGACCCGCTCAGAAACGATGTGCCTCCCTGCCCGGCCTTCACCTCCTCCAACTCCCAGACAACACGCGTCAGACCGGCAAATATCTTCCCGCCGGCCGCCTGATAGCGCATTGCATTGGCCTGTTGCGGCGGTCGCACCACATGCGGCATTCCGCCGTCCCTGCGCTCCGTCTTGCTCCAGCCAGGCGGTCGGATCGTGATAAATGAATTCTCGCAGCGAAAAGCGTAGTAGTCGTCCGCCAGAAACGGTTCCTCTGACAGGATCTCACTCAAAATGCCAACGATGGCCGGGTGGTCAAGCAAAGTCTGCAGTGATCCTTGAAACGACTGTCTGGGATTGATTGCCTGCTGTTGCCTCACCGAGTCAACTCCGTAGGCCTCTGCCTTCATCGTGCGAACTTCTTCCTGCGTAAGCACGCCCGGCAACAAGATCCAACCCCGCAAGTCAAAGAAGAATTTCTGCTCCTCAGTCATCGGAACTGGATCTCTATCAGTTTTCTTCATCGCAGATTCTCCGTAATCTCCCTGTTAAGTTCTCAAGCCTGCCTGAATCACATGCAGGATTCGCTCACTCCCTCTCCCGCAACACGCGGTATGCCTGAAAGGACTGTGGTTGCTAGAAGGCCATTCTCTTCATCTTGATCGACAATACGGGCGGCCAGCAAACCTGGTCGTAGGGGTGCATTTGGACTTCTCGAATGGGTCATTCAGGGGAAAGCACGTCAGATCATAGTTGCGGGTCAGGACTGTGTCAAGCAAGAAAAAGACTTTAACCTTTGAGGCCCCCAGAAGCCTCAATGGCGATGGCAAACCTAGGCCAGTAGAGCGGCAACCGTTTGGTCTGACTCAGGAAGAAATCTCACTGTTAAGGAGATAGATGCAGCTACCTCTGACCCTGAAAAACCATTTGCCAGTTCCTGTTGGATACGTTACATTCAATTTGCCACCTGTTTCTGTCAGTCACTCTGCGATTCCAGGTAGCCGTTCTCCACCTGGTAGCTGTTTGCTCCTCGAAAAGTCTGGCATTACGCATGCAAAACCAAAACATAATCTGAAGGTTGAGCATTTACCTCTTCGGCGAGTGTGCCTATAAGGAAGACCTGTCTGTACCTGCCCAAAAGCATATAAGCAGTCACCTGACGCGGCAACCCTTTCGGCTCGATGCTGGCCCAACGAAATAGTGCAACGACTGCACTTAGCGCTGAATGATAACGACAAGATTGGAAAGGAATGTCCGATGAAAAGTGCCCTCCTCTCACTCCTGTTAACTGCATCACTCCTCTTGGTCCCGGCAACTGGCCTCGGCGCGTCGCCTAACCAGGAAGACCCCTCCGAACTACCCATGAGCGTCACCGTGCTGGGCTACGGCGCTGCTTCGGCACCGCCGGACAGTGTCAGCGTGAACTTGTATATAGGTGAGCAACCCTCGTACGGACCCGCAGGTCCGGAGCTGTCTTTCGTCGAACCCTCTGACCTCGAGGAAGTGAGTGACTTCCTGGTCCAACACGGCATTGATGTAGAAACCATTGAGATAAACTACCTCAGCCGAAACTATGCTTATGGGCCTTCAAGTTTCGCAGGCGAAGTCGCCTTTTCATTCAACGAATTGGACCGGCTGCTTTCTCTGATGCAGGAACTCGTGGACGAAATGGAGGGTAGGCGAGGGCCAACGATTCAAGGGGCGAATATGGTTTTCAGTGTCGAAGACTGCGCCGCCCTGGAGTTGGAGGCAATGCGTGCCGCACTCGAAGACGCACGACAGCGGGCGATGAGAATGGCAGGCCTTCTGGATATGTCGCTCGGCCGCGTCATTTCAGTCTCAGAAGACGTTTCCCCCGTCGGCGCAATCCGACCGGCTGGCGGCTGCATAGCCCATGCTGGCCAGACTGCCACCGGCGGCTACTACCTGATGGGAACACCCAGTTCACTCGCCAACTCCCCATCCGAGGTGGAAGTGGCGATCATGCTTAAGGCCACGTTCGCTCTGGAGAAGTAAGGAACGACTGGTGCTCGACCGGCCTCTGCCTTTTTGGGAACGCGGGCAAGACGCACGCGCTCCCTCCTTCTTCAACCCCTTTTACTCATCAAAGTTCCCCCATGAAAAGAGTAGCAACTCTCAACGAACTAACGGATTACGTGTCCGTTTGGCGTGCAAAGGAATAGGCGATGAACGACCGCGAGAAATTCATGTTCGACCTGCAAGGTTTTCTTAAGGTCGAAAACTTCCTCACTCTTCTTGAAGTACAGGAACTTAACAATGCCTTCGACGCCAACTGGGACAAAGCAATTCCTGACCCCAATTCGCACCCAGACGGGGACATGGCGGGAGACCTCCCGCGTGACTTCTTCAGCGGAATGCTGACATGGGACAAACCCTGGTGCCAGCCCTTCCGCGATCTGCTGGCCCATCCCAAACTGCTCCCCTATCTGAACACAATGTTCGGCCGCGGCTGGAAGATGGACCATGCACCGTTTATGCTGGCTGCAACGACTGGGACGGAAGGGCTTCGCCTGCATGGGTCAACCAGCCGTGTGTTCGACGGTACGCAGCACTACAGCTATGCCAATGGCCAGATGCGTTGCGGCATGATTGTCTGCCAGTTTCAGTTGGCTGACGTGAACGAAGGCGACGGCGGGCTCTGCGTGATTCCTGGAAGCCATAAGGCCAACTTCCCCATGCCTGAGGATATTGCGCGCTACGAAAAGAACCGTGAACTGGTCTACAATGTGCCCTGCAAAGCCGGCGACATGGTCATTTTCAACGAGGCCACCATTCACGGGACCCTGCCCTGGAGGGCCAAGCAGCAGCGTCGCTCGCTCCTCTATCGCTTCTCGCCCAACTACCTGCACTTTGCCGGTGGTGTCTACGAGACCTCGATGCCGGACTGGGTGGACGAGTTGACTCCTGCCCAGCAGGCGGTCCTCGAGCCTCCCTATATCTACGACCGCCCAATCATCGAAGATGACAGCGTTACTATAATTCGGCCAAAGCGCGTGCGTCCGGATGGAACACTCAGAGAAGAGTGAAAAGTCCACTCCCGCCGCTTTACGTTTCGTGCCATGACATTCCTTCGCCGCGCACAAGTGTTGCGCGGCGTTCGTATTTGCCTGGCCACTCCGCCTCCAGTTCCCCAGTCTCCACCATGAGCCTGAGCGGATTGACACGCGTTTTCAGCGGCAGGTAGATCCGCTGCCGCTTTCGCGCCGACTCATAGAGCGCCATCATCACCTCCTGCACAGCCCTCCCTCGCTCCCCGCTGCTGATGGGGTCTTCCACTTGCCCTTCAACCCAGTCAATCGCCTCCCGGCACTGCTGCGACCAGCAATCGCGCCAGGTCTCGGTCACCTCTTCCCATCCGTCCGTTGCCCTGTTCATGTAGCGGACTGTACCAACCTCGAAATTGTAACGGGCCGAAAGCCCCTCGGGCATGTGCATCGGCGCATCGGACGGAACTGCGTCATCGGGAGGATAGGTCGTGCTCAGCTCCATGATCCCCTGCGTCCCGATCACCCGGCACCCCTGGCCCAGACCCTGAATCAGGTCCCCCATGATGAGGATCGTGGCGCCATTGTCACAGGCGGCCAGACCTAGGCAGGCATCCTCCGCCGGCAGCCCGCGCTCCAACAGTTCAGTGGTGCGTTCGACCGCGCCCATCACCCACTCTACCTGCGGTTCATCCATGAGAAAGAGAGCCAGGCGGATATTGTGCGAGTTGGTATTGAGTAGATTTCCTCCCGCCTCCAGCTGTATCTGGACAACGCGGCCTATTGCCCCCTCCCGCAACAGCTCTCTCGCCTTCAACCAGGTTGCGTGGTGAGGTCGCTGGTACGCGATCATCAGCTTGACGCCGTTCCGCTGGCACGCGGTCAACATCGCCTCCGCCTCCCCCAGGTCAACGGCCATCGGCTTCTGGCAGATGATCGCTTTCGGCTGGCGCGCCGCGGCCGCAATGACCATTTCCGCGTGCAGCTGGTGCCAGGAGCACACGTCGACGAAATCGAGCCGTTCACTGTCCAGCATCTGCCGGTAATCGGAGTAGCGGTGCGCCTCGGGGACCCCGAAGAATTCCCCGAACTCCCTCAAGGCGTCAGCATTGGAGTCTGCAATTGCCCCAATCTCGGTTGGTCTGCCCTCAACGCCAAGCCATGCCCTGGCATGGACTCGGGCGATAATGCCACAGGCAATGATTCCGGTCCTGTATGTTGCCATTGGATGCTCCAATTTTGGGGATGAGTGACCCGATTAGATCTGCTACAAGGAAAACGAATTCCGTCCCAGCGTCATAGTCCCAGAATCAAGTCGTGCTCTGTCAGGTTGACCCCGGCTATTCTCCATTTGTCTGCAGTGCCTTCTCCAGGTCGGCCAAACTCGTAAACCAGCGTACCTGCCCAAAAAAATGGGCCAAACTGTCACTCTCCTCGCGAAGCCGCTCCAACATGGGGCCAATTGGGTTGGTGGAAGCCGCGCCTGTCCCATAGCTGCCGTTGAAAGCAAAGTAAGCCTGATTCAACACGCGCAAGGGGTATCCCTGCGCTACAAAATATCGCCTGCGCCCTTCCATGTACCTCTCCGCGGTCTCCACGTGCCCTGCTTCCAGCAACCTGTCCACATGCAGCCGTGTCTCCCGCATCTCCCGCCGGAAGTCGAACGCAAGAGGCCGCCCGTATCGCTCCCAGCGACTCTGCTCTAACTCGTATGTCTGGGCCCAAAGATCGGCCGTGCTGCAGGCGCAGGGAATGTCGTCGCTCGCCCCTGCAGCAGGATCCGCAGATGGCGCCGAAGTATCATAGAGCCGCCGCCATACCCGTTCGCCGATTTCCACGCCAACAATTTCCGCAACAGTTTCATTGAGTGTTGTCGCCTCGTCACTGCTGGCGTAACGCAAACCCAGAGGGAAAAGAAACAGATAGTGGTGCACCCACTCATGCGCAACAGTCTCCAATACCCATCTGAGCGAACTGCTCTCTACAACCATCGCCGGGAAGACGGCCATGCCCCCAATCTGTGAAATATGCGCGCTCAGGCCCGTGTGGGCCTCGATGGTATGTTCGCTCTCCTCCAGCGTAACAGGATCATAATCGGCCTGCAGAACGCGTGAGTGGAGCGTAGAGATTCGGTCGCGCGGGCTTACGGTCAGCTTCAGCGGGGGTTCGATGAATGCAAACTGCACAGGCGGCCAAACGTAGCCGAGCAATCCAAGGTCAACTTCACGTATCTCCTCGCGAATCTGGTATTGAAGGATAGCCTCGACCAGCGGACGCTCTGCTGCTTGCTGGCGGCGCAGCGCGGCCAGTTCCAGTCGCACACTTTCAACCGTTGGCGGAGGTCCTACGACATCGCCGGCAACGCTGGCAGGATTAGCCTCGGCTTGTTCCATCTCTGCTACCTGCACTACCTCACCTGATTTAGGGTCCCCACCTCCAGCAGAAGCCTCTTCCGAAACCAGCCGATTCAGTTCCTCCTCCTTTTCCGCGATCAGCTTCGCCCGTTCAAAATAGGCTCGCACCAGCCCAACCTGGGCGTCTACAGCCAGCCCGCCCTCCAGCGGACTATCGCCCCCAAACAC
>VYDA01000569.1:0-3514 GCA_009843665.1 Caldilineaceae bacterium SB0675_bin_29
CAGCCTGGGCAGCTGAATGCCCGTCGCCTTCCTGCTTAAGGGATCGCAGATTGCGGTGACGCCGCGCTCTCGCAGACGAAAGCAGGAGAAGCCGTACCAATTGATATCCAAAGTCCTGTCCTTTCAAAAATGCCGTAACTACTAAGCCCTGATCAGTGCGCGACGTTGAGCGAGGCTAACGAGGTTTGCTCTCTACTCAATCCTCCTCACTCTCTCCTCGATCTTTTGGGCGGTCGGGCCTTCGGCCCTCCCTTGTGCGGGGGCGGAGCCCCCGCAACGCCCCCGGGGAAACCTCGCGCCGCAGCCAGTATGCGGCCAATTCGACGTTGGCGTCCCGCGGCGGCCGGTGTTTCCCCCATCCTGCCTCGTGCCAGGTAACAAGTGTGACCCGCTCTGTGCTAAGCCGCGTTCCACGCTCTTGAAACGTACCTGCAACCCATAGCGATATTACATCACGAGTTCTGGCCCCCGCCAAAGCGCGGGGGGATCGCCACCGAACGCGTTCAGACCTGAAGGCCGACCGCCGGCGGCACCAATGTGCGTCTCGGCCCGGTCTGTAGGGCTACGCTTTGCGCAATACCTGTCCAGACACTATCATACCGTTCTTACGCAGCCGGCCTTCAGTGGTCACACATTTGGCCGCCGAATGAGCCGGAAACCCATACCAATACGAATGGGTTTGAAGAGCCGGAGAAACGCACAATGAACGAACAAACGGTGCGCCAGGTGGTCACGGCCCGCTTCTATGAGTCCCTGGCCCAAAGTGGCGTCGAAGTTACCGCTATCCCTCAACCCCAGATGCAGGCCATCGTAAACGCGCTGGCCGACGGCCTCTTCGCCGCCCTCGATGCCATGGAAACCGAAGCCGATCATCCCTTCGCCGCCAGCGTAACCCGCTCGGACAGCGACGCTGACGCGCACGCGACAGATACCTCTGCATCTATCCCCGACCCCGGCGAAACCGAGGAGTTGCTCTGGTCCGGGCGACCCTACCTGTCAATCGGAGTTCGCTACGAACTCACGACCCAGCGCGTGCGCCTGATCCGCGGCCTGCTGGGGCGCAGCTACCACGAGATCGAACTGGTGCGCGTCCGCGATACGTCGGTGACGCAGCACCTGGGCGAAAGAGCGCTGAACGTGGGTGATGTCACGATCACCAGCACCGACCAAAGTCACCCCCAATTCACGCTCCATAATATCAAGAATCCAATGGACGTGCGGGAACTGATTCGCAAGGCCACCAATCAGGAAAAGCAGCGGCACGGCCTCCATTACCGTGAGGAGTTGTAACAGTGGTCCCCTCGCAAGCAAACGAACAAACGCTGCACCGCGAAGAGGAGTTGCCGGTCGCCAAAACGCCTCTCTTCGAACTGGCCCGCCAGGCCGGCGAACTGGCGCTGACCATGCAGCGGGATGGCCTGCATTCAATCCATGCTAAATCAACGCCCAACGATCTGGTCACCGAGGCCGATCTGGCCTGCGAGACCCTGATTCGCGACCGGCTGGCCGACCTGACACCCGACTTCGGCTTCTGGGGCGAAGAAAGCAATGAACGGCCCTCCGACGAGTACTACTGGCTGGTGGACCCGATCGACGGTACCATCAACTTCGCCGCCGGCCTGCCCTGGTTCGGCATCAACATCGCTCTCATCCACCGTGAAACGACCATCTTCGGTCTCTCGCTCATTCTGCCGCAGTTCGATCTCTTCTGGGCGCAGTTTGGTCAGGGTGCCTATCTGCGGCGGCGCAGCGGCGAGCAGCAACGCCTGCAAGTCAGCCCAGCATCCACACTGGCCGACGCGCTGCTGACCACCGGCTTTCCCTACCACCGTGCCGAAAACGAGGACAACAACGCGGCCGAATTCGCACGCATCATGCCGATCTGCCGCGGCGTGCGCCGGATGGGCGCCTCCTCCGCCGACCTGGCCTATGTGGCCTCCGGCGCATTCTCAGCCTACTGGGAAGGATGGATTAAGCCTTGGGATGTCGCCGCCGGCGTCCTCCTTGTGCAGGAAGCGGGCGGTCTCATCACCAACTATGAAGGCGAGACCTACGGTCTGGAAGACCACTGCATCATCGCCAGCAACGGCCAGCCGGGCGTTCACGAGCCCCTGTTGCGCGCCATTCATGAAGCCCGATCTGAAAAACTCGACCGGCACCGTCGGAAAGGCTAGGACAGATGGACAAGAAATCAGTGCAAGAGCAGTTCGGCGCCCATGCGCGTACTTATATCACCAGCCGGCCCCACGCCAAGGGCGCCAGCCTGCAACGGCTGGTCGAGTTGGTCGAACCGCAGCCGGACTGGCAGGCGCTGGACATCGCCACCGCCGCCGGTCACACCGCCTTCGCCTTCGCCCCCCACGTCGCCCACGTGCACGCCACCGACATCACCCCGCAGATGCTGACCGTCGCCCGCGAGCAGGTTGCAGAGCGCGGCGTCGACAACGTGACCGTCGAGCACGCCGACGCTGAAAACCTGCCCTATGCAGACGCCCGCTTCGATCTGCTCACCTGCCGCATCGCCCCCCATCACTTCCCCGACGTCGACGCCTTCCTGCGCGAATCGGCGCGCGTGCTGCGGCCCGGCGGCATCCTCGCGGTTGTGGATAACGTCGTGCCGGAGGGCGTAGCGGGCGACTATGTCAACGCCTTCGAAAAACTGCGCGATCTCAGCCACGGGCGCTGTCTCAGTCTGGAGGAGTGGCTGGAGGTTTACACCCAGGCCGGACTCGAGCTAACTCAGCATGAGATCCTCGAAAAACAGATGGTCTTCGAAGACTGGGCCGCCCGCCACGACCCGGCGATGCAGTCCTACCTGCGGGCCCTACTCTTTCACGGCCCGCCCCAGACCCACGAATTCCTCCATCCCCGTAGCGAGGGTGGTCGTACCCTCTTTCACCTGCGCGAAGGGCTGTTCATCGGGCGCAAACATCACTAGACCGCGGCGACCCTTCAAACGCCTTTTCTTTGCCCATTCCCCTGATATGCAGTAGGCTTACAAGAACCAATCAGGCAATCATGGCTGTCCGTGTCGTTGGGCCGCAGGCACTCCCGCTTCGCGCACATCCTCAGTGTTGAAGTAAATTCCCGATCCGAAGGAAACTACATGACGAAAATACGCTTTGGCACCGATGGCTGGCGCGGACGTATGGCCGAAGACTACACCTTTGCCAATGTGCGCCGCTGTGCCCAAGGCTTTGCCAACTGGCTCTTGGACGAAGGTTACGCCTCGCGAACGGTCGTTGTCGGCCACGACCAACGCTTTCAGGGCGAACATTTCGCCGCCGCGGTGGCCGAGGTGCTGGCCGCCAACGGCCTGCAGGTCCTGCTGATCGACGGTGCCGCGCCGACGCCGGTGATCAGCTTCGCTGCCGTCAATAACCACGCCGCCGGCGCCGTCAACATCACCGCCAGCCACAATCCGCCCGAGGACAACGGCTTCAAAGTGCGCGACGCCAGCGGCGGCGCGGTGCCGCCCGATGGGCTGGCCGCCATTGAAGCCCGTATCCCCGAC
>VYDA01000569.1:3524-8410 GCA_009843665.1 Caldilineaceae bacterium SB0675_bin_29
TAAAGAGCATCACTCTCGATGAGGCCCTTGCCGCCGGCAAAGTGCGGCGTCACCAGCCGCAGGCCTCCTATCTGGACCACCTGTCCAGCCTCATCGATGTCACAGGCATCCGCGATGCCGGACTAAAAATCGTTGTCGACGGTATGTGGGGCAACGGCGCCGGCTGGTTGACCGAAATCCTCGGCGGCGGCAAAACCGAAGTCATCGAAATCCACGCCCAGCGCAACCCGATCTTCCCTGAAATGGACCGCCCCGAGCCGATCCCCCCCAACGTCGACGCCGGCCTGGCCGTCGCCCGCTCCGTGGAGGCTGACTGCATCTGTATCCTCGACGGTGACGCCGACCGCTGCGGCTTCGGTGACGAGAACGGCCAGTTCGTCGACCAGCTGCGCGTCTACGGGCTGCTCGCCTACTATCTGCTTGAGGTGCGCGGCGAACGCGGTCCAATCGTCAAGACCCTCAGCACCACCTCGATGTTGGATAAACTGTGCGCAGCCTACGATGTGCCCGTTGTGGAGACAGGTGTCGGCTTCAAATTCGTGGCGCCGGCGATGCTGGAGCACGATGCCTTGATCGGGGGTGAGGAGAGCGGTGGCTACGCCTTCCGCGGCCACGTGCCCGAGCGTGATGGCATCCTATCCAATCTCTGCCTGCTCGACCTGATGGTACGTACCGGCAAGAGGCCGACCGAGCTACTTCAGCTTCTCTTCGAAAAAGTTGGCGAGCACTTCTACGACCGGGTCGACATCCGCCTGACCGGCGCGGTGATGAAGGCCGCAGCCCAGCAAAGACTTGACAACGTTGACATCAACGGACTGAAGCTTGGCGGCATCGCCGTCACCGACCGCATTACTGTCGACGGCTACAAGTTCCCAATGGAAGATGGCGGCTGGCTACTTGTGCGCTTTTTCGGATACGAGCCCCTGATCCGCATCTACACCGAGACAACGCGCAAGGAGCAGGTGGCCGCAATCCTTGCCGATGGCCAAAAGCTGGTTGGGCTGTAGGCGAAAACCTGCGTAGAGGACGGAGTTCAACCTCCAATCCCCCTTAATGACAATTAGTCAATCTGACCTCCAATAGGCTTTTTATGCACTGATAATATGTGATAAAATTAACAAATAGGGTATGCCAGAAAAAGCCATGTTCGTCTGCCTTCAAAGGAACCGCAAAACCGGATGCGCTGTTACGTCGCATTTGAGCGCAAATGACCGTTCCGACGCTGGTTGACAGCCACTGCCATCTGGACCTGGAGCAGTTCGATGCGGACCGGGTCGCCGTGCTGGAGCGCGCACAAGCGCGCGGCGTGAGCATGATCGTCAACCCCGGCATCGATCTGCTCCACTGCAGGCAGGCTATCGATCTGGCCGACCGGCATCCGCAGGTGTACGCTGCCGTGGGAATCCACCCCAACAGCAGCGCCGATTTCAGCGAGCAAACGCTGACACAGTTGCACGAGCTGGTCAGTCATCCCAAGGTTGTCGCCATCGGAGAAATCGGGCTCGACTACCATTGGGGGACCGTCTCCCGCCAGAAGCAGGCACAGGTATTTCGGGCGCAGCTGGAACTGGCCGCCGAGTTGGGCCTGCCGGTCATCATCCATAACCGGGAGGCATCGACCGACCTCGCGCGGATCCTGCAGGAGTGGGCGGCCAGCGCACAGACGCGCAATTCCCCTCTGGCAGAGAAGCCCTTTTGGGGTGTACTGCACGCATTCTCCGGCGACGCAGAATTGGCGCATGCGGCCCACAATTGGAATTTCGCCCTCGGCTTGGGCGGTCCGCTTACATTCAGGAACGCGAGGGCATTGCACCAGATGGTGCCGCACTTGGATCTCGACCGCCTCATGCTCGAAACCGACGCGCCCTGGCTGACGCCGCATCCCTTTCGAGGGAAACGCAACGAACCCGGGTATGTGGCCTTGGTGGCCGAGAAGCTCGCCGAGCTCCTGGCTGTGCCTGTTGAGGAGGTTGCGGCCCGCACGACCGCTGTCGCCCTCTCGATCTTTCGGCCACTGGCTGGTACCGTGAGGCCGGAGACGGTTGCGGTCGCTGCCGGCCGGCCGTCGTAATCCGCCGCACTATTGCTTTGTGACACTTTTTGTATGGTTGACCAGGCCCAGATCGAACATCTCACCAATACGGAAGCGCGACCCTTGGCGCAGGTGAGGCCGAGTTCAAACGCCCCCGACGCGCGTGAAGAGATCCCGTACGGATATTTCCGTCGCATGCTTTTGACGCCGCAGGACGCGTCGACGCTGCTTGCGCCGGTGCGCGGGGGGCTTGCCCAGGTCGAAGAGAAGATGAAGAGCGTTGACGCCGACGTGTTCGCGCCATTGGCCAACGCCTTCCTTGAACTGATCGGCCAGGGCGGGAAAAGGCTGCGGCCTGCCTTGGCGCTGCTGGCCGCAGGGCTCCAGGACGCCCACCCCGAGCGCAACAACGCACGCCCCCATGTGGACGGAACGCCAGCGGCCCCGGGTGAGGACCGCCACCCGCAAACCCTCATCGCCCTGGCCGCGGCTGTGGAGATGCTGCACACCGCCACGCTCGTCCATGACGACGTCATTGACGGCGCCCTCCTGCGTCGTGACGCACCCACCCTCAACGCCTCCTGGAGCGCGGGGGCCACGGTACTTGCCGGCGACTATATGTTCGCCCGCTCCGCCCAGTTCGCCGCCGAAACTGGCAACGTACGCGTCATCACCATCTTTAGCGATACCCTGCGCGTAATCGTCGACGGCGAAATGCGTCAGCTCTCCGATCGCAACGACTTTCGCCAGGACCGCCAGGCCTACTACCAGCGCATCTATGCCAAGACAGCCAGTCTCTACAGCGCCGCGACCGAAGCCGCTGCCGTCCTCATCGGCTTGCAGCCGGACCGGGTCGAGGCGCTGAAATCCTTCGGGTACCAGTTCGGAATGGCCTTCCAGATCGTGGATGACATCCTCGACTTTGTCGGCACCGACGCCACCCTCGGAAAGCCCGTAGGCAGCGACCTGCGCCAGGGTACCCTGACACTGCCGTTCCTCTACTACCTGCGTGAACTGCCCCAGCCGCAAAAGGTGGTGTCCCGCCTGCTCCAGGCCAGGGAGAGCGCCGATGCCGGCGACCCCGCCATCCTCTCTGCAACCGTGCAGGAGATCGTTCAGGCCGTGCGCGCCAGCGACGCCATCGAAGCCGCCCATCAGGAAGCCCTCGGCTTTCTCGATCACGCGGTCCACGATTTGGCTCCTTTCAATGACAATCTCTGCCTGCGATCGCTTTTGGGCCTCTGCGCCTTTGTCGTGCAGCGCACCAGTTGAATCGAGACCGCCGGCGGTCGTAGATCAGTGCATATCCCTGGGCAGCGCCCGCCAACCTTCCTCCACCCAAATGCGAACGTAATGTTTCAACGACTTCGCGGCCGGGCAGGGCCTCAAGGTGAAAAGGCCCGCCCGCAGACAGACAGGAGACCGCCGCCGACAGACCTGGTGATCGTGATCATCTCCTGGAACGTCTGGGACCATCTGCGCGCCTGCCTTACCTCGATCGAACAGCAGAGCACCCCGATAGACGAAGGACGCGCCGATAAAGCAGAGCGCAAGGCCGCCTCCCCCTCCTTGACGCCAGTGCGCCGCTTCGGGCCGGACAGCGAGGCCACCCTCCAGGTCGTCGTGCTCGACAACGCCAGTGAAGACGCCACGCCATCTCTCTTGCCAAGCCGCTTCCCCTGGGTGCAGACTATCTTCAGCGACGAAAACCTGGGTTTCACCGGCGGCAACAACAGGGCCCTGGAAGCGATGGGATTCGACCCCCAGCCGCAGCAGGACGGGGAAGGAGGATCTCCCAATCAGACCGGCGCGACGAGTCCGGCCACAGAACTTCGGACTCCTGACGGCAATCTGGCATCGGACCCATCCCCGCGTCCCGCCGCCAAGGCGCGATTCATCTACTTCCTCAACCCAGACACCGAGCTCCTGCCCGGCAGCCTGTGGGCGCTCTACAGCGGCATCAACGAAGTCGAGACCATCGGCGCCATCGGACCCCAGCTGCGCTACACCGACGGCGCGCTGCAAAGCAGCCGACGCCGTTTCCCCGGCCTCCTCACCGGCTTCTTCGAGAGTACCTGGCTGGAAAAGATGTGGCCCCGCAACCCGTGGACCCGCAGCTACCACCTCGCCGACTGGCCGGCCGACGCCCGCCAGGACGTAGACTGGCTTGTCGGCGCAGCCCTCCTGGTGCGGGGAGAGGTCCTGGCCGCACTCGGCGGATTCGATCCCCAGTTCTTCATGTACAGTGAAGAGACCGATCTCTGTCGCCGCATCAGGCGCGCCGGCTGGCGCGTGGTCTACGAGCCGGGCGCAATCGTTATCCACGCCGAGGGCCGCAGCAGCGGCCAGGTCAGCGCCAGGCGCCATATCCTCTTCAACCGCAGCAAGGTACGTTACATGCGCAAGTGGCACGGCCCCGTGTGGGCAGCCCTGCTGCGGCGTTTCCTGCTTCTCGAATTTCGCCTGCAGATCATAAGCGAATCCTTCAAAGCGCTTCTGGGCCACAAGCGGGCCCTGCGCCGCGACCGCGTCGCCGCCTACCGCGACGTCCTGAAGAACGGACTGGAGTGAACTAGCAATTGTCAGATTTTACTGATGCAGAACTCTTGCGGATGATCGCCGGGGGCGAAACTGACCGCGTTGAGTTCAAAGAGTCCCTAACGGGAAGCGCCGCTGAGAGAATCCGTGAAGCCATCTGTGCTTTTGCCAACGATCTGCCTGGACACGGCGCGCCTGGCCTTGTTTTTGTGGGAGTAAGCGACAATAACACTATCGTCGGCATATCGGCCACCGACCGGTTGCTTCAACAGCTGGCCGATATGAAAACCGATGGCAACATCCTGCCGCCTCCCAC
>VYDA01000569.1:8420-8805 GCA_009843665.1 Caldilineaceae bacterium SB0675_bin_29
CGTCCCCCCCTGGCGGCAGAAAGAAGACCGCCGAAGAACAATCAGGTGGCACTGGTGGTCGCGCAGCCGTCCAACTCGCCTCCTGTACGCTGCAAAGGTTCCATCTGCATCCGCATAGGCCCCCGCCGCGGTATCGCCACGGCACAGGACGAGCGCATCCTCAATGAGAAGCGGCGATTTGGAGATCGACCTTTCGACGTCACCCCTATACCTACTACCGGTCTGTCCGATCTCAACCTCACACAGTTCGAAAACGAGTATCTGCCCGCTGCCTTTGCCGATGAAATCCTTGCTGCCAACGACCGTTCTCTTCGTGAGCAACTTTCTGCGACGAAGATGATTGAGTCCGCCCAGCGGACCACCGCGACAGTATTGGGCCTGCTCG